>JBBSPT010000276.1:0-4430 GCA_038258515.1 Chitinophagales bacterium
CCGCTGTTGTCCACAGGATTTTGATTCTGGCTAATGGGAGTTCCGTACAAGCCGAGACCGTCACTATTATTGATGCCCCCTTCTATTTCACCAATTCCCTGTACACCATTGAACGATGAATTAGTAGGGGCGTTGCCCAATAAAACAAGACCCGACCAGTCACCACGTTGTGGATTAGCAGCTTCCGATGTAAAAACGATTGGCTTATCGGCGCTTCCATCGGCAATAATTTTAGAACTTCGGGTGATGATGAGACCTCCCTGTTTATTTAGTTCTCCAACTATTTTTGTTCCCGGTTCGATGGTGAGAATTGCGCCATTGGTTACATACACGAGGCCACGCAATTTATAAACAACATCCGCTTTCAGGGTTCTGTTTGCCGTAATCCTTCCTTCAAGAATGGGATTATCAGTTGTAGTGCCGCCACCGGAATTATCTACAACGGTAGGCCCATCCACTTCGATTTTTCGACAGCCGGTAGTAACCAACCCTATAAATGCTGCCAGGTAAAATAACTTTTTCATACTGTGTTTTTAAAATTTTTAGTTGTTGTTTTATTTAATGTTGTAGGAAAAGGAGATACCGATTGTGGAACCATATTTCCTTTTAATGGCAAGGGCATCTGTTCCTTTAGAATATTTCCTGTCATTGTTTACATCGAGATAAAAAATATTCGCAGTGTTGAGAAGGTCCGAGATATTGAGCTTTAATTCGGCTTCTTCTTTCATAATTTTCTTAGCCACCTGGAAGTCGAGCAATGCCCTGTGACGCTCTGTTACCGGCGGGAAATCATTTCCCCCGACATAAAATATCCTGTCTCCAACCTGGTTGAAAAGAAGTGTGGTATTGATGCCATATTTTTCTACGTCATATTGAAGAGCCGCATTTACTACATAAGGACTTTGGCCTTGCATTGGCCTGTTCAGGTTGCTGCTGTTTTTGCTTACCCGATTGTAGATGTAGGAGACATTTGTTTGAAACGTAAAATTTTTAAACGCATCAGTGAAATCGAGTTTTTTTCTCATTTCAATTTCGACACCAAAGCTGTATGCTTTATCTGCATTGATGTAATTAAACGTACTCGAGCTTCCTGCTCCGCTCTGGTTAAAGAAAAGTTCAATCGGGTTTTTGAAATTTTTGTAGAAAACCCCCGCAGTAAAAAGTTCTCCCGACCTTGGGTAGATCTCGTATCGGATATCAGTGTTAGTTACATTCGTTCTCTTTAAAGTACTGTTACCACTAACGGTAGCGCTCAGGTCAAAATCATAAAAAGCAAAATCACTTAGTTCCCTAAACTCAGGACGAATCACTGTTTGAGAGGCTGCAATTCTAAGATTGGTTTTATTGTTGATCTTATAAGTAAGATTTACTCCTGGTAAAAAATCCAGGACTTCAGTGTGCAGGTGACGATGATCACTCTGTTTCAAACTTCCAATTACCTGGTCGTAATTTTCAAATCGAACACCGTAGGTTGCTTTTATTTTTTCAGAAAACTGGTTACCTAATTGCAGATAACCCGCATTTAATATTGTATTCGCAATGTAGCGGTATTGATCCCCGGCAAGTTCATTGAAACCAAATTTATTATCGGAGCCAGTTCCAAAATTTTCAGGACTGAAAACTTTATCAGCAGGCTGTAAGATAAGAGCAGGATTATCTGTAGGAAGATAAATGGCGAAAGGCCTTGAATCAAACAACCTGTCTTTCACCTGGAAAAAATAGCCTCCTTTTACAGATTGTTCCCGGTGAAAAAGACTGAACAATTTTGTAAGATCGGCTCCACCCACGTAATTGTAGTCGTTTAGAAAGCCATAATACCGGCTGCCTGATTTCTGCGAAGATTGTGAAGCCCCAATCAGTAATTTATAAGGTGCTCCATCTATGCCGGGGTCCTGGTTGTATTGGATCCTTCTGCGATCGGGAATGTATTGGTCAAGGATATTAAAGCTTCCGTACCAATGAAAATTGGCTTTGTATTTCGGCAGGTTGTGATCGCCGGAAAGAGAGGTATTGAAGAAGGTATTTGTTTTGAGAGCAAGCTCAGTAGCCCGAATATTTTCACCGAGGAAGGGATCAAATTCAAAATCTTTACCGGTTCTTTCATTAACGTATTTTGTAGCATTAACATTCAGAAGATTTTTAAAAGAGATCTTGTTATTGTTTCCCAGTTTGAGCGTAACATTTGCAAGACCGCCCCAAAGAATATCTTGAGTATATTTCTGATCGCTGTAATCAAAGGTTATAGATGGCGTTGCATCATTTACAATGAACAGCCTGTTGTTGATATAATCAATCCGTTTGTTGGATTTATTATAATTTACAGCAAATACAGCCCCTAATTTATTATTGCCTCCAAGCTTTTTATTAAAACCGCCACTCAATTGAAAACCGGAATTCAATACGGACAAGATATCAGATGAGTTCTTATCAGCACTCCATACATTCTTAAACAATTTCCCCAATTCAGTCTTTTCCGCGCGGTCCATGGTATTATATTTTGATCTCACGGGCAGTGCATCAGGTATTGCCCTGAAGCCATCATCGATTCCAAGAAAATCAAGCTTGCCTCCTTTGTAGCTGTAGAAATCTTTTCCAATAGTTTGTGTATTGAAGCCGGTTCCAATGGTGACATTCATGTAGTTTTTGGCAGGAACATCTTTCGTATTTATTTGAACAAGACCGCCGGCCCACTCTGCAGAAAATTCAGGAAGGGACGCTTTGTTTACAATGATATTATCGATCATTCCCGCTGGAAATATGTCGAATGAAAATGTCTTGCGATCAGGTTCGGTTGTCCCCAGCAGTATTCCATTAAGCATGGCCTGGTTATACCGATCATTTAGTCCTCTTACGATGATATACTTGCCTTCCTGTATGGAAGTGCCGGGAATTCTCTTCAACACTTCACTGGTATTTTTGTCCGGTGATCGCTTGATGCTTTCAGCGGAAACAACTTGAGCAATCGTATTTGTATTTCTTTGGTACGCTATTAATGCAGCAGTCGTTTCCTGGCGGCGTGTAGTTCTGATCACTATTTCAGCCTCCGTTTTTGTAGCCTCCTGAAGTACTATGTCAAGGTTGATCAATGCGTCCGCAGCGACTTCTACATTTTCAATTTCTTTAGTTTGATAACCCACAGAAGAAACCCTGATGATTTGTGATTTTGCAGCCGGGATAGTAAGAACAAATCTTCCGTCAAGATCAGTGGCAGTTCCTTGTTGGTTGCCGGCAAGAGTTACAGACACACCAGCCAGGGCTTTCCCGGTTTTTGAGTCAGTAATTTTACCTTCAACCTTCCCCGCCTGGGAGTAAGTTGAAAGAGAAATAATAGTAAGTATCAGCAGCGGGATAACAAATCTCATGCATCATTTTTTATGCTGCAAAGAGAAGAAACTGATGTTATGTCACCGTTACTACAACGTTATATAAAGGTTATCAAACGGATTGGGCGCAGTGAAAAGAGAAAGCTTGTGAACGAAACTCTTGGCCTCGAAGGGTTATCAAAAAATTTTTTGAAAGCAGCGAGTTTTGAAAAGAAGAAGTTTTACTGAAAGATGGAATTCTCCATGTTATGAAATCATTAATACCCACAAAAAAATCAATTTAATAGTTGATAGTCCTACTTTTGCGCAAACTAATTTTGAATGCCCTTTAATTCAATACTGAAATTTTTTCTGCCGAAGGATAAGGTTTTTTTTCACCTGTTCGAAAATGTAGCGGAAACAGTGGTGCAAATGGCCCAGAAACTTAAGGAAGTTGTTCATGAGAAAGATTTTGAAAAACGGGCATTGCTTATCAGGGAAATAGAGGATCTCGAACATGTGAATGACGATTACACCCATAGAATCTTCACCGAACTGGGTCGGAATTTTATTACCCCTTTTGATCGTGAAGACATTCACTATCTCGCCACCGCTCTCGACGACATTTGCGACTATGTATATGCTTCGGCGAAAAAAATAAACTTTTACAAAGTGAACCCCGACGATGTGGGTTTTCATAAAATGGCCGAGCTCATATTAAATAGCTGTAGCGAAGTGCGCAAGGCAGTCGCAGAACTTCGCGATATGAAAAATCTTCGGAGGATTACAGATGCAATGGTATCAATTAATAGTATCGAGAACCAGGCGGATGATATTTTTGACATGAGCATTGAAAAACTTTTTGAAACAGAGCCCGACGCAAAGGAAGTGATTAAAAAAAGAGAGATCTACCAGGTGATGGAAATCGTGACAGACAAGTGTGAAGACGCCGCGAACGTTATTGAATCAATTATTATCAAATACGCTTGAGAAATTAGTAGCTCCGCCAGTGCGATCTATTTTTCACACTGGCAATTTAGCACACTACCATTTTAAGAATCATGACCTTCCTGATCGTTGTAATTGCTTTAGCCCTAATATTCGATTTCATAAATGGCTTTCACGACG
>JBBSPT010000277.1:0-4428 GCA_038258515.1 Chitinophagales bacterium
ATTTGAGCAGATGAAAAATGAACTTCAACACATGAAAGGTGTTGAACGTCCGGCAGCTTCTAAAGCAATCGGCGAAGCGCGTGAAAAAGGAGACCTTAAAGAAAATGCTGAATATGATGCAGCTAAGGAAGCGCAGGGACTACTTGAAGCTAAAATAAAACAACTCGAAGGTATTATAGCAACTGCAAGAATCGTTGACGAAAATGCAATAGATACAAGTAAAGTGTCTATCCTCACAAAGGTTACGCTTACTAACCTTGCCACAAAAAAGCAAGTCACCTATCAAATTGTTTCGGAAAAAGAAGCGGATCTAAAACTAAGGAAGATATCGGCTGCCTCACCCATTGGCAACGGATTGCTTGGAAAGTCAGTTGGGGAAATTGCCGAAATAAAAGTTCCTGCGGGAATGATCAAATTTAAAATAGAAAATATTACGGCCTAAGTGTTATTGGTTTTTTTATACACTGGCCAGGAAAATTTTTATAATGAACATTTTTTCAAGAATAATATCGGGTGATATTCCATCTTACAAAATTGCAGAGAATGAAAAATTCTATTCATTTCTTGATATAAACCCGTTAGTTGAGGGGCACACTCTCGTGATCCCCAAATTGGAAATCGATAAGTTTTTTGACGTGCCTGACGATTACTTACAGGAGATTTTAATTTTTGCAAAGCCAATTGCCAAAGCAATTGAAAAAGCATTCGATTGCAACCGCTGTGGAATGAGCGTAGTAGGTATTGAAGTGCCCCATGCCCACATGCACCTGGTTCCGCTCAAGGATGCAGATGATTTAAATTTTACCAGGAGCAAATTGAAGTTCACTGAAAAAGAAATGAGGGAGACGCAGGATAAGATCATTAAGACAATGGCTTCCTGATTAGATACGTTTTACTCTTCCGGGATTTTGGACTAAAAAATCCTTCCAGCCGCTTAATTTATTGGACGGGATTTCGCCTAACGAATTTCCCTGGAAATGATGGCACACCGCGACAGCAAGAGCATCCGTGGCATCCATGTATCTTGGATTTTCTTCGAAGTTTAAGATCCGCTGGAGCATTTTCAGCACCTGTAATTTATCCGCGTTTCCGTTTCCAGTTATAGACTGCTTTATCTTGCGGGGTGAATATTCGGTCACAGGAATGCCGGATTGAATCGCTGCCGCAATTGCAACACCCTGTGCCCTCCCGAGTTTGAGCATGCTTTGAATATTTTTCCCGAAAAAAGGAGCTTCAATGGCAAGCTCCGTCGGCGCATGTTCTCTAACGAGTTCGCATACTTTAGAATGAATGATTTGTAATTTTTGGTAGGCATCTTTGTTGGAAGAAAGTTTCAGCACGTCCATAATTACGAGCGAAACATTTGGTCCGATAACTTTCACCACGCCAAAGCCCATGATGATGGAACCAGGATCGATACCTAAAATGATTTTCGAGGTTGTATGCAATTGAAGGTTATTTTTGAATCAGTCTATGGCGAAAATCTAAAAACACTGCTGTTAAGGACACTTCTATTTGTTTGTTCCCCTTATGATCCGTGTCAACAAAAATATCAAAATATTATTCAAGTATATCCTTGCCCCACTATTGGGAGCGTGGCTGCTTTATTCCTTATACCAGCAAATTAAAGGTCAGCCCAATCTTCATCAGTCAATTGCACTTCTGGGGAAGGCTCCCTTTGGTGAAGGAGCATTGAAATTCTGGACTGTCATTCTCCTCGTTTTTGTTAACTGGGGATTTGAAGCAAAGAAGTGGCAATCCCTTTTGACACATCTACAGCCTGTTTCTTTCTTCACTGCGTTTCGTTCCGTGCTAAGCGGGGTCACGCTTTCACTGAATACGCCAAATCGTATGGGAGAGTATGGTGGCCGCATTTTATATATCAGTGCAGGTAACAGGATCAAAGCGATTTCGCTATCAATTGTCGGCAGCATAAGTCAGCTCATTATTACAAGCGTTATGGGATGCTTCGGGCTGGTATTCCTGATTTATTTTCAAAACCTCGATCCTCATGGCATAATGGGATTGTCCGTTTTCTGGCTCAAAACTTTACTGTTTTTATCTTCCTTTGTTTCCTTTTTCCTGGTCCTTTTCTATTTCAGGTTATCATGGTTTACAAGAGTCATTGACAAAATTCCTGCGGCCTCAAAAGTGAAAAAGCACATAAGCGTGCTTGAAGAGTTTACTCCCAAATTATTGTTAAGGTTGCTTTTTCTTTCTTTCTTCAGATACCTTGTTTTCGTCATTCAGTATATCTTTCTGCTGGAGGTGTTACATGTAGAAATTCTGTGGAGGACGGCTTTCTGGGTTATCACAATTTTATTTCTTGTGCTTGCAATAGTACCGTCTTTTGCCATTGCCGACCTCGGCATCAGGGGAAAAATCAGCACAGAATTGTTAATCGTTTACAGTTCTAACGTTATTGGAATTATCGGTACGGCCTTTGGAATATGGTTTGTCAATTTATTTATTCCCGCGCTGCTAGGCAGTATTTTTATATTGAGTATAAGAATTTTTAAAGATTAATTATTTGAATTTGAAAACACTTATTACGGTCTTTATTTTGTTGTTTGCTTCCACTATCGAAGCGGGTGATGAATTTTGCGGCATTAGAAATTCAGCCTTCAGTGGCGGAGAGGAAGTCACGATGAAAGTTTACTACACTACGTTGGGGGTTTACGTGGGAGCCGGCGAGGCCAGATTTACGGCTACCCTCGACAGGTATAACGGCAGACCCGTTTATCATTGTGTCGGTTTAGGAACGACATATTCGTTTTTTGACAACTTCTTCAAAGTACGGGACAAATACGAAAGCTACATTGATACCGCAACCATGTTGCCTGTTAAGTTTATCCGCAACGTGTATGAGGATGGTTACAAAATTTATAATAATGTAACCTTTAATCACAAAGCAGGAACTGCCGTAAGCACCAACGGTGTTTTCAAAATAACTCCCTGCATTCAAGACGTTATCAGTGCGGTGTATTATGCAAGAAATATCAACTTTGCAAAATACAAACCCGGAGATAAAATTCCTTTTGATATGTTTTTGGACGATGAAGTTTACCATCTTTATTTAAGGTATGAGGGAAAGGAAAATATAAAAACCAAGTATGGTAAATTCCGAGCTATAAAATTTAAGCCACTGCTGATCAAAGGAGAGATTTTCCAGGGAGGCGAAAACATGAATGTTTGGGTAAGTGATGATCAGAACCACATATTGTTAAGAGCAGAAAGTCCAATATCTGTTGGCTCGATAAAAGTGGATATGATGGGTTATAGGAATCTTCGCTATCCCCTTAAATCTTTGATTAGTTTCCGGTAGTTAAATATCAGCGAGAGTAAAAATCTCTTTGCTTCGAATTCCCTTTTCAGTCATTTGCAAATTGCAACACTCAATCAACGGATCGTGCTCAAAAAGAAGCACGTAATCGTTTTCGTAAGCTTCTTCGAGGAATGATTTTTTTTCCTTCAATGTTTCTAATGGGCGAGTGTCATAGGCCATTATGTAGGGGATCGGAATATGGGCTGCCGAAGGAAGCAAATCCGCCATGAAAACAATTGTTTTTCCTTTATAATTTATTTGCGGAAGCATCATCGATTCAGTATGCCCTGATACTAATCTGATCTTAATATTGTCAGCAAATGCTATCCCTTCCGTTGCTTCTACGAATGAAAGTTGGCCACTTTCCCGGATCGGTAAAATATTTTCTTTCAAAAAGCTGGCCTTCTCCCGTTCATTAGGTTTCGTCGCCCATTCCCAGTGCTTTTCATTGCTCCAGTAGCGGGCATTTTTAAACGCCGGTAGTAGTCTCTCGCCCGATTTTTCAATCGATCCTCCGCAATGGTCAAAATGCAAATGGGTAAGAAAAACATCGGTTATGTCTTCCTTGCCAAAACCATGTGAAGCAAGCGATTTTTCCAGGCTGTCATTTCCATTCAGGAAGTAATGGCCGAAGAATTTTTCATCCTGTTTATCCCCCATCCCATTGTCAATAAGAATAAGGCGATCACCGACTTCGATGAGCAGGCAGCGCATGGCCCAGTTACACATATTTCTTTCATCCGGCGGATTTAATTTTTGCCACATGCTTTTTGGAACTACCCCAAACATGGCTCCGCCATCAAGTTTGAAATATCCCGAATTAATTGAGTAAAGTTTCATTGGTGATGTATTTAAAACTGTTCCTCTTTTGGAGCGCGAATACCAGGCCGAACAAGCCAATTGTGAAAAATACGATCAATGATAATACTGAATTTCTCATACTCCCAGTCCATTCTTCAATAAAGCCAAATGCAGAAAGTCCAATCACGATAGCAATTTTTTCGGTCACGTCATAAAAGCTAAAGAAGGAAGCCGTATCCTTAGTTTTCGGCATCAGTTTCGAATAGGTAGATCTGCTCAGCGATTGAATTCCACCCATTACA
>JBBSPT010000278.1:0-4403 GCA_038258515.1 Chitinophagales bacterium
CCCGATAAAAATGATAAGACTTTCTGGGAAAAGATCAGGGAAACATTTGCATAAAAAAATTGCGAGTTGTCTCTTGCGCGGCGTTTTTGATTTAAGATTTCCAGTCTTATTTTCTTCTTTTCTTTTTTTTCTCGTAATAGATTGCCGCGGTTTTATCCACGAGCGAAACAAATTCGTTTTGCAGAAAGTCGTTCTTTTCCGCCGATTCTGCAGCGATCGATTTTATAAAGGACCAATCCGTATCGGGAGGCAAATAGTTAGAATTACGAAGTTTTAATCCGTACATACAAACTGCCGTAGCAAATCTCAAATTTCTGTTTATCGTGTTGAATGGCGCATAGTTATTTACGCATTGAAAAGGCAAAAAATGCTGAACAGTATCGTTTGGAACCTTATAATGTAACAGAAGCTTCGCAAGACTTTCATCGGGATTGGCCAAACTGTCAAGACCTTTTGCCGGAACGATCTCAAAGACAGCAGTATTGCTTGTTTCGGCACCAATTTCTCCGCCTTCCAATTCGTCGCCTGCGTCTGAAAGATCATTTTTCTTATTGTCGTATCCTATCAGCCGGTATTCTTTTACATTAGAAGGGTCAAATTTCAGGGTGATGTAAACATCGTTGGCTATTGCGTAAAGTGTTTGTGTAAGTTCGGTAACGAGAATTTTTTCAGCCTCTCTCACATCGTCTATATAAGCAAAATTTCCGTTACCTTTTTTTGCGAGCACTTCAATTTTTGAATCTTTATAATTTCCCATTCCAACACCAAGACACGTGAGGTAAACTCCGGATTGCCGTTCTTTCATGATCAATTCTTCCAAATCTTTTTCGGTGTTTTGGCCCACATTGAAATCGCCATCGGTTGCGAGTATGATCCTGTTATTTCCTCCCTTTATAAATGTTGCTTCTGCGAGTTTGTAGGCTGATCTGATTGCAGCTTCACCGGGGGTGTCCCCCGATGCAGTCAGCTCTTCTATAGCTTTGGTAATTTTCTGCTTTTCTTTCCCGCTTGTTGGCTGTAGCCAAACTCCGACAGTCCCTCCGTAGATTACTATTGAAACTGTATCTTTTTCCCTGAGATTTTTTACAAGCATTTGAAAGGATTCTTTCAACAAAGGCAACCTGTTTGGAAGATCCATACTTCCTGAAACATCTATCAGGAAAACAAAATTTGATGGAAGAACATTATCGAGATTTAATTTTCGTCCGGATACAGTCAGAAAAAGCAGCCGGTTATCTGCGTTCCAGGGACAATCTGTAAGTTGCGATTCCATTCTGAAGACAGCATTATCAGAAGGCTCTTTGTAATTAAAATTGAAATAGTTAAGCATTTCATCGATCCTCACTGCGTCCGGAGGAACTTTGCTATTTTGATTTATAAATCTGCGAATGTTGCTGTAGGATGCTTTGTCTATTCGCATGGCAAAGCCGGTACTGTTGCTTGCGTTGTTTTTTATAAACTCGTTTTCTACAAGACTGCTATAGGTTTCATCCCTGTAATATGCAGTTGGGTAAATATGACCTTCGGCACCCATTGTAATGGAAGCCAGTTTTGGTTTTTTTATTGTCACATTAGATGCGCTAGGCTGTAGAACAATCAACTGGTATTCCCGCGTTTTTATTTTTAATGCCCTGGTCTGGTAACCTTCAGCACTCACGATCAGGGAATCCATTGAATTTGAACTTGGAATTCCAAAACCACCGGTTACCCCACTGTAAAACAAAGAGCGGGTAGATGGCATGAAGATTTTTACGTTTTGTAAAGGCTCGTCTTTCGCATTTTTTATCTCCCCGGTTATATAGTACTGTCCGCTGGCATGCAGCATGAGCATAAGTAAAAAAGCAGTATAGATAAGTTTTAGCAAAGAGTTTATTTTGAAAGATAGGTTCTTCTTTTGAAAGTCAAAAAGTGAACGGGTTCATGTATTCCAGTGATTGAAGAGTATGGCTAAACGATCTGGTAAATTTCTTTCATGTTTCTGCCAAAGCCGTCGTAATCCAGTCCATAGCCGACCACGAATTTATCGGGAATGGTAAAACCCAGGTAATCAATGCGGATCGGATGGACCATGGCGCTCGGTTTATGCAATAGCGAAGCAATTTTGAGGGACGCAGGATGGTAATGTTCTACTTGTGGCAGAAATTGTGAAAGTGTGGTTCCGGTATCAACGATGTCTTCTACTATTATTACATCTTTATTATATAAATCTGCATCGAGGCCGATTGCGTTGATGACTTTCTCCGTTGACTTAACTCCTTTATATGAAGCAAGTTTTATAAAAGTTATTTCGACGTCCAACTCAATTTCCCGGAACAAGTCTGCCGCAAAAATGAAGGCGCCATTTAGAATTGCAACGAATATGGGATTCTTTCCCTGGTAATCGGCATTGATTTCTGAGGCCACCCGGGCAACCTGTTCCGCAACTTCTTCTTTGCTTATGTATGGGATGAATTCTTTATCGTGAATTTTTATAGCCATTTGTTATTTTGAAATGATCAGTTCCTGGCCAATTTGAAGGCTATCGCCCTTGAGGCCATTCCATTCTTTCAATTCATCAACGGAAACTCCATATTTTTTCGCAATACCATAGAGTCCTTCCCTCGCTTGAACCTCGTGGACCTTTGCAATGTCGTTCTCACCTGTGCGGACTAATTCAGCTTTTTCCAGCTTAGGTCTTAAATATATTTTTGTTCCATTGGAAATTCTTTCTTCGGGAGAAATTTTATTGATCAGACAAATGCTTTTTAACTGCACGCCATTTTTTTGCGCCACGTCGTATAGACTTTCGTTCTGCTTACTAATGTAAGATTCAAATTCTCCTTCAGTTTTTTTCTTTTCCAGAAAAATGATTTGGTTCTTTTCCAGCAACCCATCAGTTCCGAGGTCGTTCCATTCCAGGAGTTTCGAAAGATTAATTTTTTGTTCTGTAGCGATCAACAGTAACGAAGTTCCCTTCCCTGCGATAATGGATTTGCACCCATTAATTTTAATAATAACCGATACAGGTGAGTTTGTATTAATAGCGCCATTCTCCTCTAAAACTTCGTCGGAAATTACTTCCACTTCTTTATCATCTTCAAATTTTGATCCGTCATACACCGGGACTTCATCCACAGCAGCCAGGGTGTATTGCTGCAAATTATTTACTTCTATATTTTTTATCAAAATATCAGGATACCTCGGATTTGTTGCGTATCCTGCTTTCCGCAAACCTTTCGCCCATCCTTTGTAATCTCTTGGATCTAGTTTAAAAAGGAATGAGTAACGTTCGCTGCCTCTCAAAAAATTGGAATGATCGCGGTAAGAATCTTCAGCAGTTTTGTAGATTCTAAAACACTCACCGGGTGCATCATCATCGTGAGCCACGCCTTCAGCAGTCCAGCTACTTTTACATTTTATACCGAAATGATTGTTCGATTTTTTTACAAGATCACTGTTGCCACTTTGCGTTTCAAGTATTCCCTGGGCGAGGGTAATTGCCGCCGGAACACCCATCCGTTTCATTTCCCGGATGGCAAAATCCTTGTATTCATTTATGTACTCGGCCACAGATATTTGCTGTGAAAAAGCCGAAGTTGACAATAGCAATAAAGCGAAATGCAGGAAGAATATTTTTTTCATAAAAAATATTATGTGGAGAATCCTTTTACTTTTTTAGAATAAACATTAAGCCATCCCTTACGGTGGCGATTACTTGCTCTACCCTGTTATCCCCGGCAACATGTTGGTTAAAGGCGTTGATTGCGATGGCGTTTTTACCCCTGATTTTTTGCTCCAACACATCGCCATGAAAAAGTACATTGTCTGCAAGGATCAATCCCCCTTTTTTTACCTTTGGCAAAATTAATTCGTAATAGTTAATATAGTTTATTTTGTCGGCATCGATGAAAACAAGGTCCCACATCTCATCCAAACTGTCAAGTATCTCTAACGCCACGCCCCTGTGTAAAATTATCTGCTGGCTGTGTGAAGATTTTGTAAAAAAACCACGGGCCGTTTTAGCCGTTTCTTCATCTAATTCCAGAGTGTGCAATTGTCCGTCCGGCAAAAGCCCTTTGGCAAGACACAAAGAACTGAACCCAAGAAAGGTGCCTACTTCCAAAATCCTTTCGGGCCTCATGATCCTGCTGATTACCTCTAACAATTTTCCCTGCACAGGTCCGCTTAACATATTCGAATGAGGGTGCTGTTTATTTAGCTCCTGTATTTCCAAAAGCAATTTATCACTGCTGCTTGTAAATTTTGCCGCGTAATTTTCGGCAAGGGCGTTAATAATTTCAATCATGTTTTCAAGCGGCTTGATTTTTTTTGGATGATACCAATAACAGCCCGCCAAATGTTATCAATCCATTTACAATAATCAACTCTTCAGCAAACACATAGCCGCCGAATAACTCTTTTGA
>JBBSPT010000279.1:0-4392 GCA_038258515.1 Chitinophagales bacterium
CGCGCCTTCGTTTGGCGCTACAGATATCGAGCGCTTTGTGACATTTCCCATTGAACAGGCCAACAATAATATCAATGGGCTAAAAGAAATTAGGAGTTTTTCCCGGTTCGGACTTTCCCTGGTAACCATCGTTTTCGACGATGCAACCGATATTTATTGGGCAAGGCAACAGGTAGCGGAAAGACTTCAATCAGTTCGGTCTGAAATTCCCGAAGGCATAGGAGAACCACAGCTCGGGCCTGTATCTACGGGCCTTGGCGAGATCTACCAATATGTGGTAAGGCCTGCGCCCGGTTATGAAAATAAATACTCAGTTACTGAATTGAGAACGATACAGGATTGGATTGTGCGCAGGCAGTTGCTCGGAGTGAAAGGCGTTGCGGAAGTGAGCAGCTTCGGTGGAAAGCTGAAACAATATTCTGTAGAAGTGGATCCAAATAAATTACTTTCTTACAACATCACCATCAATGATGTTTTCAAAGCGCTGGAAAATAATAACCAGAATACTGGCGGAGCCTATATAGAAAAAGGTCCGACCGTTTTGTTCATCCGTTCGGAAGGATTACTTGGAAGTATAGAAGACATCAAAAATATTTCCGTAAAAATGGCGGATGGTGGTGTACCACTTTTCATCAGGGATGTCGCCGAAGTAAAAATCGGAAACGCAACCCGCTATGGAGCGATGTGCTACAACGACCAGGGCGAAGTGTCGGGTGCGGTAGTGATGATGCTCAAAGGAGCCAATAGCAATGTGGTAATAAAAAATGTAAAAACGCGGATAGCACAGATTCAAAAAACAGTACCTAAGGGAATTATTATTGAACCTTTTCTTGATCGTACAAAAATGGTGAACAATGCAATCGGGACTGTGGAGAAAAACCTGGCGGAAGGAGCGTTGATCGTTGTGTTTGTGCTGGTGTTGTTTTTGGGAAATTTACGGGCGGGATTGTTGGTAGCCTCGGTGATTCCATTGGCCATGTTATTCGCAGTGATCATGATGAATCTTTTCGGAGTAAGCGGAAACCTCATGAGTCTCGGTGCGTTGGATTTCGGATTAATTGTCGACGGTGCGGTGATCATCGTGGAAGCCGTGATGCACCGGCTGAGTGATCGCAAACTTTTAGGAAACGTTCAGCGATTGGCTCAGCAGGAAATGAATGCGGAAGTAAAAAGTTCTACGGGCAAGATGATGAACAGTGCGGTCTTCGGTCAGGTCATCATACTTGTTGTGTACCTGCCCATTTTTTCACTGCAAGGAATAGAAGGGAAAATGTTTAAACCTATGGCGCAAACCGTTGCCTTTGCGTTGTTGGGCGCCTTTATTCTTTCCCTCACTTATATTCCGATGATGTCTTCCCTTGTGCTAAGTAAAAAAATAAAACAGCGTCCCAATCTTTCAGACAGGGTGATGGAGAAAATTACTGGTGTTTATGAAAAAGCTTTGTCTTCAGTACTTCGCTTTCCTAAAATAGTTTTGTCGTCGGTGCTCGTTTTGTTTGTTTTTGCATTGTATGTTTTATCAACCCTTGGTGGAGAATTTATTCCTTCACTTGAAGAAGGTGATTTCGCAGTGGACACCAGGGTTCTTACGGGAAGCAGCATTACCACTACCATCAATTACACTCAACAAGCTGCTCATCTTTTATTAAGTGAATTTCCCGAAGTAGAAAAAGTTGTTACTAAAATTGGAAGCGGTGAAGTTCCGACGGACCCAATGCCAATGGAAGCGGCAGATATGATGGTAATACTAAAACCAAAAAAGACCTGGACTTCTGCTAAGACCTTTGATGACTTGAGCGAAAAAATGGGCAATGCATTAAAGGCGATCCCAGGCATTACGGCGGGATTTCAATATCCGGTACAAATGAGATTCAATGAACTGATGACGGGAGCGAGGCAAGATGTAGTGTGCAAAATATTCGGTGAAGATCTTGATACGCTTGAGTTGTATGCAAATCGCCTGGGTAACATCGTTAACGGAGTGGACGGAGCAAGAAACCTGTATGTGGAACCGGCATCAGGGATGGCGCAGATCCTCATAAACTACAATCGCAGCACCATCGCACAATACAACCTCAATATTGCCGACATTAATAAAGTAGTGAATGCAGCATTCGCAGGGCAAAGTGCAGGGATGCTTTTTGAAGGAGAAAAAAGATTTGATGTAGTCGTTCGTTTGAAGGGAGATTTAAAAAGCAGCGTTGCCGATGTACAAAATTTACTCATTCCAACACCTTCGGGAACACAGGTTCCTTTAAACCAGTTGGCGAAGGTGGAAATAATAGAAGGTCCAAATCAAATTCACCGGGAAGATGCGAAAAGGAGGATAGTTGTTGGTTTCAATGTAAGAGGTCGTGATGTGCAAAGCATCGTGAGTGAACTGCAGGAGAAGGTGGGGCAGCAACTAAATTTTCCGGCAGGATATTATGTAACCTATGGAGGAGCCTTTGAAAATTTGCAGGCCGCAAAAGCAAGACTGATGGTTGCAGTTCCCGTTTCACTACTCCTCATTTTTATACTGCTCTATTTCGCTTTCAAATCTATCCGGCAGGGATTGCTTATTTATTCCGCAATTCCATTGTCTGCCATTGGCGGCATCTTGTTTTTAGCGGCGAGAGGTTTGCCGTTTAGCATCAGTGCCGGCGTGGGTTTTATTGCTTTGTTTGGCGTAGCCGTCTTAAATGGTATCGTCCTGATCGCTGAATTCAACAGGCTAAAAATGGGAGGAATGCAGGATCTCCGAAGTATAGTAATCGCAGGTACTAATACACGGCTGAGACCGGTGTTGATGACAGCTTTTGTGGCTTCTCTTGGTTTTCTACCCATGGCGCTGAGTCACGGTGCGGGAGCTGAAGTGCAACGGCCTTTAGCTACCGTGGTTATAGGCGGATTATTAATAGCAACCTTTCTTACATTGTTCGTGTTACCCATCTTGTATATGATTTTTGAAAGGAGATTTATGAATAAGAAAAAAAATAATACAGCACTTGGATCTGCTATCTGTATAGCCATCCTGTTTGGAACAAGCCTGTCTTCATTTAGTCAAACTCGAATTGGGCTGGAAGCGGCAACAGATACAGCAATAAAGAATAATTTAAAATTGAAGAGCGCAATCCTGGCAACGAAATACAGGGAAGCTCTTATCGGCTCTGCTGCCGCCATTCCGCAGGCACAGGCTTTTGCAGAAGCGGGGCAGATAAATAGTATTTACACGGATACAAAATTTGGGATATCCCAGGCCTTTAGTTTCCCAACAGTTTATAAAAAACAAAAGGATCTTTTGCGTCGGGAATTCGAAAGCAGTTTGCTGGAGGTAGCAGTAAAGGAAAGGGAATTAAGGAGAAATGTCGCCAGCGTATTTTACGGGATCCTGTATGTTGAAAATAAAATTAATTTGGTTCAATCTGCCGACAGCCTGTACTCTTCATTCTACGAAAAGGCAAAGCTCCGGGTTGAAAAAGGGGAGACGGGAATTCTGGAAAAAACGAGTGCTGAAACTCAACTATCGCAAATCAGAATTCAGCTCCGCCAGTTGATGCATGATCGCGAAATTCTGCAAATGCAATTCCAACTGTTGCTAAATTCTTCTTCGACTTTTTCACCTGATACCATGAACGGATTGAAGGCATCCTTTGATGTTTCAGACACAGCTAACCTCGATCGCCATCCCGAAATAAAAATGATTTTGCAACAGGAGCAGGTAGCGCAGGCTTCACTGGAGTTGGCCAAAAGCAGATTGTCGCCCGACCTTTCACTTCAATACTACAACACAAGTATCAAAGGAACAGGCGCAGATGATAAATATTACCCTGCCGCAAAAAGATTTGGCGCTGTACAGTTAGGAATAGGAATACCTATTTTTTCGGGATCACAAAAGGCGCTGATCAGAAGTGAGAAAATAAACATCGGCATCGCCAAAGCCAACTATGACGCTGGTCTGCAGGGATTACAATCTCAATACCAGGCAGCATTCTCACACTATAAACAGTACTTATCCACGGTAGAATATTTTGAAAGAAATGTTTTAAAAAATGCTGAATTAATCACGGCCACTGCAAACCGCCAGTTGGCCGAAGGCGATATCAACTACCTGGAATGGGCACAGTTGATCAACCAGTCTATCCTGGTAAAAAGCGATTACATCGAAGCGATAAAAAGCCTCAATCAATCGATTGTCGAACTAAATTATTTTACAAATAACTAATAACCTTCTTATGAAATATTTTAAGCTTATTTTTTTAATCCTCTCACTTAGCGCCTGCAAAGGAAAACAACAACCTGCAGACGAAGACAAGGCTCCGGTAAATGAAAATGCCGTAACGCTAACTGATGTACAAATGAAGAATGCAAAAATTGTTACCGGTAAAATGGAAGTACGGAAGATGTCATCAA
>JBBSPT010000280.1:0-4366 GCA_038258515.1 Chitinophagales bacterium
AACAGATGCCGCTCCCTGTAGATTTTTGGCTCTCCAGATACCGCTGCAAGGCAAGAAAACCTACAGCTCCATGAGGATCTAAGAGATAATTGTACTTTCCATACGTTTTCTTTAAAATTTCTCTCGTTTCATTATCAGAGATTGAATAAGCGGTGAGAATACTTTTTATTGAATCAAACTGTTGATCAAAAAGATCAAGTAGTCTTACAAAGTTGCTTGGGTCACCTACATCCATTGCATTGGATATTGTAACTAAGGACTTTTTAGCATTGTATTTTCTGGTTTGCAGGTATTTGGGCACAACATCATTTGCATTGCAGGCTGCCACAAAATGCCGAACAGGTAAGCCCGAAGAATGAGCAAGGAGGCCTGCGCAGATGTTCCCAAAATTTCCGCTCGGAACACTAATAACTGGAGCGGTTTTTTTCTCCGGCCATTGCTTGTATGCGAAAAAATAATAAAATTGTTGCGGCAGCCACCTGGCAACGTTTATTGAATTTGCAGAGGTAAGAAAAAGTTCTTTATTCAATTGTTTATCCGCAAACGCTGTCTTCACCATATTCTGGCAATCATCAAAGGTGCCGTCAATTTCCAATGCTGAAATGTTCTTACCTAAAGTCGTTAGCTGCAATTCCTGCACGCTGCTTACTTTTCCTGATGGATATAGAATCACGACATTAATACCTTCAACATCAAAGAAGCCATTTGCAACGGCTCCGCCGGTATCGCCTGAAGTTGCCACCAGGACGGTTAATTTTGCGCGATAATTGTTTGGTTCGTTCTTAACAAAGTAGCCAAGGCATCTACTCATAAACCTTGCACCCACATCTTTAAAAGCCAACGTCGGCCCATGAAAAAGTTCCAGGGAAAAAATATTATCACAAACCTTCACTAAAGGAAAATCAAAGTTGATTGTTTCATCAACAATCCTTTTGAGTTCTGCCTCGGGAATCGTACCTCCCACATAGGGTCTTATGACATTTAGGGCAATCTCAACATTTGAAAACTCTTCGATATTTTCAATGAGCTCTTTATCTACCAAAGGAATTTTTTCAGGAAAATACAGTCCATTGTCGGGGGCAAGACCTCTAATTGTTGCCTCACGGAAGTCCACTTTTGGTGAATTATTCTTAGTACTGCGGTAAAACATTTTTTATTAATTGTTTCCTTTTCTTAAAACTAAAATTGTTGGAAAAGTGCTAGTGTAAAGGGAATCTCTGTTCTCAGGTGAATCAGGCGGCTACAATTATTCCTTCGTTATTGATTGTAGTGACATAGGTATAATAGGCCAACCCGATCTTTTCATACACGTCTTTCATAATCACTTCAATCCTGTTTGCTACAACTTCTTTCTCACACAACATGAAGATTGAAGGACCCGAACCAGATATTCCTCCTCCGAGAGCGCCGGCTTCAGCACTTTTTTTCTTCACCTCATCAAAACCCGGAATAAGCATACTGCGCACTGGTTCTATGATTACATCTTCCAATGAACGGCTGATAAGTCCATAGTCATTTTTCATAAAACCTGCCACGAGCCCCGCAATGTTTCCCCATTGTTTGATCGCATCTTTTAACAGCACTTCTTTCCGTAAAATTTCCCGGGCATCAGAAGTTTTTACTTCTATCTGCGGATGTACTACCGCCACGAACATTGGTGGCGCTGGTAAAGAAATTATATCTAAAGGAAAAATCGATCGTATGAGTGTGACGCCTCCATAAATGCAAGGAGAAATATTGTCCGCATGCTTCACCCCGGAGGCTAATTTTTCTCCCGCCATTGCAAAACGCACCAGGTCTTCTTTTGAAAAAATATTTCCCAGCAATTCGTTTGCTGCCACCACAGCTCCCGCCGAGCTGGCCGCACTGGAACCCAGACCGCTCCCGGGCTTTATTTGTTTTTCGATCGTCAAATCAAACCCAATGCCCGGATCAATCTCCTGCATCAATTCCAGCAATGCAACACCGGCAACATTCTCTTCAGGAATCTCGGGAAGATTGAATTGATCCGTATGGCGGATGCGAATACCGGGCTTTTCACTAATCGCCATCTCCATTATATCTTTTGGATCATTCAATGCAAGTCCCAGCACATCAAAGCCACAAACGAGGTTTGCAATCGTTGCGGGTGCATACACTTTTACTGATTGCGACTTCCGCATTTCGCTGACAGAATCTGGTTCTTTCTTACTCCCGCTATTATTCATCACCTTGGAATGTTTATAAAAATGTTTTTAACGTTCTAACTCGAAGGGCCCATTGCAGCCCTTATAATATCTGCAAAAACTCCCGAAGCAGTTACCTCTGCACCTGCGCCTGCACCTTTTATCACAAGAGGTTGTTCAATATAACGGTTTGTGAAAAAGAGCACTGCATTGTCCTTTCCGTATAGATGATAGAAATCATGTTGCGGATCAATATGTTCGAGTCCAACCGAAGCTTTCCCATTTTGATACTTAGCGACAAACTTCAATTTTTTACCTTCTTCTTTTGCTTTCAAAACAAGATCATAAAAATGGGCTTCATGTTTTTCCATCTCTTTATAAAAATTTTCGACATCGCCCTTCATACAGTCTTCGGGCATAAATGGAATATTAACAATCTCTTCCATTTCCATTTTTTTGCCAGTTTCCCTGGCGAGAATCATGATCTTACGCATCACATCCATTCCGCTCAAATCCAGGCGTGGGTCAGGTTCCGTGTATCCTTCCGCCTGTGCCTGCCTTACTACTTTGGCAAAGCTTTTCTCACCGGTATAATTGTTGAAAACAAAATTTAAGGTACCGCTAAGTACCGCTTCAATCCTGTTTACCTCATCCCCGCTGCGCAACAAATCGTTCAACGTGCCTATGACAGGAAGGCCTGCTCCTACATTTGTTTCAAAAAGAAATAAGGTGCTAAACTCCCTCGAAAGGTCCTTTAATTTTTTGTAATAACCGTAGGAGGATGAGCACGCAATTTTGTTACAAGCAACAACTGAAATGCTTTTCTGCAAAAAATGATCGTATGATCCGGCCACTTCATTGTTGGCCGTGACATCCACAAAAACAGAGTTTCTCAAGTTTTTATTCCTGATGTTCCCTACCAGGTCTGACATGTTTGTAGGCGCTGCTTCATCAAGCAAAGATTGCCATTTTGAAAGATCGACGCCCTCGTCGTTGAATAACATTTTACGACTATTTGCAATTCCTGTAACTCTTACCTGAAGGCGCAAATGATCCATTAAATATTGTTGCTGCTGGTGAAGTTGTGCCAGTAACTTACTGCCCACATTTCCTGTACCGCTGATGAATAGATTTACCTGTTTGTAGGTTGTCTCGAAAAATTCTTCATGCAATACATTTATCGCTTTTTTTACATCTCGTGTTGCGATCACCGCCGAAATATTTCGCTCTGATGAACCTTGAGCAATTGCCCTAACATTTACACCATTTCTTCCAATGACGCCAAACATTTTACCGCTGATACCGGGATGACTTTTCATCCTGTCTCCGACAAGTGCAATGATCGAAAGATCCTTCTCTACAATAAGTTGTTCTACTTTCCTGATTTGAATTTCATGGTCAAATTCATTGTCCACTATTCGCTTTGCTTTGTCAGCAACTGACACATCAATGCCCACACAGATAGAATGTTCGGAAGAGCTTTGAGTAATCAGGATCACATTTATCTTGTGCTCAGATAAGGACTCGAACAGCCGCTTTGAAAATCCGGGAATTCCCACCATCCCGCTGCCTTCCAGGCTTAAAAGCGCTATATTACTTACGCTGGAAATTCCGCGGATGCTGCTGCCATTAGCGCCAGTATTGTGATGGATGAGCGTACCCACATCTCCCGGCGCAAAGGTGTTTTTAATACTTACAGGAATGCCCTTGCTCATGACCGGTTGCATGGTGGGAGGATAGATCACTTTTGCTCCGAAATGGGAAAGCTCCATAGCTTCCCGGTATGATAATTCATGGATAATTTTCGCATTTGTCACCAGCCTGGGATCGGCAGTCATCATCCCGGAAACGTCAGTCCATATTTCCACCTTTGAAACGTTCATGGCAGCACCGATGATGGCAGCCGTATAATCCGAGCCTCCTCTGCCAAGTGTAGTTGTATTACCTCCTTCGTCAGCAGCAATAAATCCGGGAAGTATGCACGATTGCGAATTCGTAGCGCCAAAAAATTCTGCAATCTTTTTATTTGTGATGGAAAAATTTACAACTGCAGCGCCGTAATCGGAATTGGTAGTGATAAGTTCCCTCGAATCTTTCCAATCATTTTCTATCCCGGTAGATTTTAATTTTTCCGAGAAAATTTGCGATGAAAGAATTTCTCCGTAGCTGATTATAATGTCCCTTGTTCTCATAGAAAGTTC
>JBBSPT010000281.1:0-4350 GCA_038258515.1 Chitinophagales bacterium
ATCACGTCCGGCAAGTTGTGATACCAGTTTGATTCGTGTTCAATCGACAACAATCCATTGAAATTTTGACGCTTTAATTCCTGGAAAATCGCAGGGAAATTAATGACACCGCGTCCTACGATCGTATCTCTTGCATGCGTATCATCGAACTTCACAATATCCTTAAGATGTACATCATACACGTGGCCTGCAAGTTTTTGCAATGCCTGCACAGGATCAATTCCGTTGCGGGCCCAATGTCCCACATCAGCACATGCACCGATATTTGGATGCCCCTCCATGGCAGCTAATACCGAGTCAGGAGTGGCATAAGCGTTCGGCCTTGGATGATCATGAATCGCGATCTTCATGCCGTATGCACCAGCGAGACTGTCTGCAAGACCCCAAAACTTTTTTTGTGGCTCTGAGGTAATGTAGCTCAGCCCGAATTCTTTCGCAAGCTCAAAAGCCTGCTTCCACTCCTCTTCCGAGCCAGGGGAAATCACTCCCATAGAAACGATCTGTATTCCTTTGGATTGAAGCAACTGCTTAACTTTTGCTTTGCTGTCTGCAGACATTCTAATCCCGAAACTGTCGGGCATGCCTCCTCCGAGGGGCTGGCCCCAAAAGGGTTCAATATATTTTACTCCGGCGCTGTCTACCTTATCAATTGCATCCACAAAAGGGAACATCCTGAAAGTCCACATTTGAATGCCTAATTTCCAATCATCGGTAACGTTGCCTGGTTCACTGCCGGCAATTGCAGAAGAATCGGCAGTTGATGATTCCTGTGTAGAAGATGAATTACACCGCGTTAAAACAGTAATGAAAAATGCAGCGAGAGAAACAAAAATGATTTTTTTCATTGAATGATTTTTTAATGATTTAAATATGCCCATTAAGAAAGAATGAATCGCTTTGCAACCGGGCCGTTGCCGTTTTGTTCATCCGGATAACCATTATCTTTGAGGTTGTTTCAAAGTTTTCTAACAGGAAACAGACTATAGATAGCTGCAAATATGCACCTAACTTAATTGGCGATTCAATTTAACAGTTAATTGAAAAAATAAAAAATGAAAAAAAACCTATCTACGATGCCGGTGTTGAAATCTTCCAAATTGTTGTCATTAATCCTCATGTTTATGTTATCAAATTCTTTATCTGCCAAAGATCATCATCAGCCAGGGAACACAAAAGCGATTTCCCCTCTCGAAGGCAGGTGGGACCTCACAATTGACATGGATGGTAAATCCGCTCCATCCTGGCTGGAAGTTAATCATTCCGGGTTGTCTATGCTAACCGGCCACTTCGTGGGCACCGGGGGAAGTGCGCGGCCAATATCCCGTGTATATTTTGCAAATGGTAAATTCAATTTTTCGATACCTCCGCAATGGGAGAAAGAAGAGAATAACCTCGACGTGGAAGGAATATTAAGCGGCGATAATATGAATGGAACGATGAAATTTCCCGATGGGAAAACCTATAATTGGAATGGCAAACGTGCTCCTTCACTTAATAGAGTTTCCGAACCGAAATGGGGTAAGCCTGTTGTACTATTCGATGGCAAAAATCTTGACCAATGGCACACTGCCGGTGACAATCAATGGAAAGCAGAGGAAGGAATGTTGAGAAGTCCACAAACAGGTTCTAATCTTATCACTAACAAAAAGTTTAATGATTTCAAACTGCACATTGAATTTAGAATTCCCGCAGAAAGTAACAGCGGGGTGTACCTGCGCGGCAGGTACGAAGTGCAAATTGAAGACAGCAAGGGAATGGAACCGTTGAAAGATTATTTCAGCGCGATCTATGGTTTTATTGAACCGACTGAAATGATGGCAAAAGCAGCAGGTGAATGGCAGACATACGATATTACATTGATTGGCCGCAACGTCACGATAATCGCAAATGGCAAAATGGTTATTTGCGACCGTCCGATTCCGGGTATAACGGGAGGCGCTCTTGACAGTAACGAAGGCGAACCAGGACCCATACTACTGCAGGGCGATCATGGGCCGGTGGATTTCCGGAACATTATTATTACCCCGGCGAAATGAAAAGTCTCCATCAGGAAGGTTCTTCATTAAAATGAGCCATGTTCCCGGCGTATCATCTTATTCGCCATACTCGTCTGAATACTTTTTTCGCGTGTATGAACCCTTCAAACGGTCAGAACAGGCGTCGATTCGATTAAGATTTCAGCAATTGTCAATCCCTTACTTTTGCAAAAATTTATCTCATGCAGGCACTTCTTGTAATTCATAACTTGCTACGCTGGTTAATATTAATCTTCGCGATCTGGACAGTGCTGAAAGCTCTGACAGGTCTTGCCGGTAACCGTCTTTACACAAAGGCTGACGGCCAAAGTAATTTCTTTTTCATGCTCGGTATGGACCTCCAGTTGCTGGTTGGCCTTGCCCTATTCTTTGTGGGCTCCTGGTTTGAAAGGCTAAAAGATCTTGGAGCAAATATGAAAGATGCGAATAGCCGCTTCTTTACATTGGAGCATGAGTTGATGATGATTATTGCTTGGATACTGGTCCACGTAGGCAGGGTTTCTGTGAAAAAAGCAACCACCCCAAGGGCAAAATTCCGGCGAACATTAATATTTTTTGGGCTTGCCCTGTTGCTAATACTAATCGGCATGCCGTGGCCGTTTAGAGAAGCAATTAGCAGGCCGTGGTTCAGGGGATTTTAGCAACAAAATTTCTTGCGCAGGAATGGGGAAATTGGGAGGCCGCGATAAAAATTTTAAAACTTAATGACAAAAGTTTCCAAAGAAAAACCCATTATACTTGTAACAAACGATGATGGAATAACTGCCCCTGGAATACGCAACCTGGTCGAGGCAGTCAAAGATCTTGGCGAAGTAGTGGTAGTAGCCCCGGATAAGCCGCAAAGCGGAATGGGTCACGCCATCACCATCGGAATCCCACTCAGGTTAAATAAAGTTGATGAAATATTTGAAGGTATTGAATGCTGGCAATCCAGCGGAACTCCTGTCGATTGCGTGAAGCTGGCAGTTGATAAAATACTACGACGCAAACCGGACATTTGCCTCAGTGGCATCAACCACGGCGCTAATCATTCTATCAATGTGATTTACTCCGGCACTATGAGTGCGGCAATGGAAGCATCTATTGAAAGCATTCCCTCAATTGGATTTTCGCTCCTCGACTATAGATATGAAGCCGACTTCGGACCCGCAAAACATTATGCGCATAAGATTGTAAAAAGCCTGTTGCAGACTAAAATGGACAAGCACCTACTGTTAAATGTAAATATCCCGGCCGTGCCGCTTGCAGAATTAAACGGGATAAAAATTTGTAAACAGGCTTACGCAAAATATGACGAGGATTTTTTTGAACGGGTAGATCCTCATGGGAAACGATATTACTGGTTGACCGGCGAATTCAAAAATTTTGACAAGGGAAAGGATACTGATGTTTGGGCGTTGCAAAATAATTTTGTGAGCGTGGTTCCCGTCCAATTTGACCTGACGAATTATAAGTTGAAGAAAGAGCTGGAAAACAACTGGAAAATATGATATTTAAGAAAGACAGCTTCATATTCGGACTTGCTTTAGGATTGATGGCACCGGTTATGGGCTTCCTGCTTTTTAAGCTTTACAGATTCAACAACTTCACCATTGCCGAGACGATTGAATATTTTAAAGGAAATCCGAATCTCATTTCCGCTTCTATCAGCGCTTCCCTGTTGGTCAATGCTATTTTATTCACTGTTTACATAAATGGCCATCGCGACCAAACCGCGAAAGGAATATTTGTACTCACAGTGGCCTATGCAATCGTCGCGATGATATTTAAATATTGGTAATAGAGCGGTTCACTTTTTATCTATTTTAGCGTGATATTTGACAAATGTCAAATACCGCTCGTAGGTATGTTTTACATATCTTTTGTAATTATCTTTAGAGCATTACCAAGATTAGTTCACGAATGAAATATTACATCATTGCGGGAGAGGCTTCTGGCGATCTGCACGGCAGTAACCTGGTTATGGAACTTCTCAAGCTTGACCCCGCAGCGGAAATCCGGGCATGGGGAGGTGACAAAATGGAGGCTGCCGGAGCTACTATTGTGAAACACTACCGCGATCTCGCCTTCATGGGATTTGCAGAAGTCATCAGCAATCTTCCCGCTATTTTTAAAAACTTCAAATTTTGCAAAAAAGACATTTCAAGGTTTATGCCTGACCTTGTGATTTTCATCGACTATCCCGGTTTTAATTTGAGGATGGCGAGGTGGACCAGGGAAAATAATTTTAAAAACGTCTTTTATATTTCTCCGCAGGTTTGGGCCTGGAAAGAAAGCCGTGTAAAACAGATCAAGAAATATGTTGACAAAATGA
>JBBSPT010000282.1:0-4329 GCA_038258515.1 Chitinophagales bacterium
ATGCGAAGTGTTTTATAAAATTACAAGTTTGTGGATCTGTAAATACTGCAGTAACATAATTGTTTTGGCGTCTCTGATTTCTCCGGCCTCTACCATCGCGACCGCTTTCTTAAAACTCATTTCCAGTACTTCAATATTTTCGTTTTCACCTTCGGCCCCGCCACCTTCATTTACTTTCATCTCCTGCGAATATTCCGCGATAAAGAAATGGAGGATTTCTGTTACCGACCCCGGCGATGTGTAAGCTTCAAATACCTTTTGAATATTTTGAATTTTGTATCCTGTTTCTTCTTCGGTTTCGCGCCGGATTCCGTGTTCCGCAGATTCATCATCAAGCAGGCCGGCGCAGGCTTCTATCATCATTCCCGTTTCGTTGCCATTCAGGTAAGTTGGAATCCGGAGCTGCCTCGTGAGAATTACCGTGTTATTTTTTGTATTGTACAACAGGATCACTGCCCCGTTTCCGCGGTCGTAAATTTCCCTCTCATGATGTTCCCATTCTCCATTTTGGTTGAGATAGTCGAACTCTACGCTCTTTAACCGGGACCAGTTGCCACAAAGTTTTTTTACATGCAGGTTTTTTATTTCAGGATCCATTGGAAAAATTATTGTGAAGAATGTACTGCGCTAATATATGGATGGTTTTGTTTATTACAATATTTTTCCTTCGTTGCGGGAGAACTATCGCATATCAGCGCATGCATGTAAGCCTATCGACGTGGACTGATATTCTTCCAAACTTTTTTACAACTTCTACTGTCCAGGGGTGCACGGCGAGTACATATAATGCCATGCAATATTCCGTGATGATATGAGTTATGCCGGTCGATTTTATGACCAATGTGGACGCTGATTTTTAAAGGCTTGAGCCATATCGTTGCTTAACAAAGTTTATCTCCGTATTTTCCAAGAATAATTCAATTCGTATGCGCTTTACCAAAACCTGCTTCATCATTCTCGTGCTTTTTTTCAACGGCCATTTTGTGTTGGCACAGGAAGATAGCGCCATGCAGAATAACGACTCACTAAATAATGCAATTCTAAAAACTTATACCCGCAAAATCGATCTGATCGAACAACAACGGAGGGAAGATTCTATTTCAAAGATAGAGTTGGAAGAACAGTTGAAATCGCTGAAGACCACCGACAACCTGAAGAAAGAAGAACTTCAGAAAAAGTTGACCGCATTAAAAGATAAGGATGCACAGCGGTTGATTCAAAAGAAGGCACAGATAGATTCGTTGAGGGCAACGGCAAAGGGTTTTCCCGTAGTTGGTTTTTTTGATGACACCTTGTTTCTTGTCTATAATAAGCTCGGTAGTTTTTCTGCCGCAGAAAGAGCGGATGCAATTTCTAATCGGATTCACTCCCTGGGTGAATCGATAAGGTTCAATACTGACTCATTGAGGTTAGTGTCCACAGAAAATACTGTTGATCTTATTTTCGGTGAGAAAATAATTACCAGCATTTCGGAAAATGATGCGCTCTGGAATAGCACGGATATGCATGCCCAGGCAGAAAAATACAAGAACATAATCGGGAGTGAATTAAGCCGGTATAAATCAGAAACGAGTTTTACTACTTTGATAAAAGAAATTGGGCTGGCGTTGCTGGTTGTTGCAGTGATCGCAATTTTGATCTTCTATTTCGGCCGTTTGTTCAGGTGGACAGCCGGCAGAATTCAGGCTGAAGAAAACAAAAGAATCCGCGGCATTCAATTAAAAAATTACACATTATTTGACGCGAAGCGCCAGGTAAATTTTCTTTTAAATGTGAATACTGTCCTGAAGTGGTTCGTGATTTTGCTTGCCATTTATCTGGCGTTACCGGTTCTGTTTGGCATTTTTCCCTGGACGGAAAATTTTGCGCAATTGCTGATTGGATATATATTGGATCCGGTAAAACACATCCTGTTAAATATATGGAACTTCATCCCCGATATCATTACGATCATTGTAATAATCCTTGTTTTCAGGTATGTATTGAAGGGTATTACTTTTCTTAAAGAGGAAATTGAGAACGGCAGTCTTCATATCCATGGATTTTATCCGGATTGGGCAAATCCGACTTATCAAATTCTGAGAGTATTGATTTTTGCTTTCATGTTGATTGTAATTTTCCCTTACCTGCCGGGCAGCGAATCTCCTGTTTTTCGTGGAGTTTCCGTTTTCCTGGGCTTTCTGTTTACGTTTGGGTCCGCGGGCTCTTTATCCAATGTTATCGCGGGGTTAGTTCTTACTTACATGCGGTTATTCAAGCTGGGAGACCGTGTGAAGATCGGCGAAGTGACGGGTGATGTGATAGAAAAAACAATGCTGATCACCAGGATCAGGACGATCAAGAATGAAATCATTTCAATTCCTAATTCGACCGTTATGAATAGCCATACGATCAACTATAGCAGTGATTGTCCGGACAAAGGTTTGATTATTCATACTACAGTCACGATTGGTTATGATGTTCCGTGGAGGGATATGCACCAGGCATTGATTGACGCTGCATTGCTCACTGAATATGTGTTAAAGGATCCTTTGCCATTTGTATTGCAAATAAGTCTCGAAGATTTTTATGTTTCTTACCAGGTAAACGCTTACATAAGAGAGGCTAATAAACAGTCAGATATCTATTCGCAATTGCATACTAAGATCCAGGACGTCTGCAACAGCAGAGGTATAGAAATCATGTCGCCACACTACAGGGCAGAGCGTGATGGGAGCAAGAGCACTATTCCCGGCCAGGACGGCGTAAATGAAGATCCCGAGATTACATTAACTGCGAAATCGAAGCAAAAGTAAGTGAGGCATGGTTGAATCCTGGAGCTAAGTCCGGTCAGAATTAAATTAGAAAATTACTTAAGAAAAATTATAACTATTTTAGAAATTGTATGTAATTGGTAGTGGATGACGATTGGAACACTCTTGAAGTAAACTTTTTTTTATAATTAATTTGTCTTATGGATTTTAATAATGCATTGGAACTCATACAAAAAAAACTTTCAACATGGTTACATGAGCTCGTTCGTTTGCTGCCAAACATATTACTCGCAACCGTCGTTTTCGTGATTGGCTTCTATATCGCAAAAAGCATAAGGCGACTGGCTCTCAAGTTGATCAATAAGTTTTCCAGAAATACCACTCTCAACGGCCTTTTTGCTTCGATCATCCATCTGTTTTTTCTGGGAATTGTTCTTTTTACGGTACTCAGTATTCTCCAGTTGGACAAAGCTGTGACCTCCATCCTGGCAGGTGCCGGTATCATCGGCCTGGCTCTTGCTTTTGCATTTCAGGACATTGCTGCGAACTTTATTTCAGGGATCTTTATTTCATTCAGGAGACCATTGCACATCGGTGACATCGTAAAAATAAGTGACTACATGGGTAAGGTGGAGGAGATAAACCTTCGTGACACAACAGTGAAAACATTCCAGGGGCAGATGGTCATTATTCCAAATAAAAATGTCTTTCAAAATCCAATAGAAAACTATTCGTTGTTGGGTAAGCGCAGGATCGATCTTTCGGTTGGTGTATCTTATGGGGATGATCTTACGAAAGTGATGGAGGTTACGTTGCAGGCAGTGAAGGATATCAAAAACCTTTCTTCAGAAGATGAAACAACAATGTTTTACCAGGAGTTCGGCGATAGCTCCATTAATTTTTTAATTCGCTTATGGGTCAATTCTCCCGAACAGCCTGTGTACCTGAAAGTGATGAGTGAGGCAATTATGCGTATTAAAAAAGCATACGATGAAAATGACATCATGATTCCATTCCCTATAAGAACCCTGGATTTTGGAATTAAGGGCGGCACTAAGCTTGATGAAGTCTCTTTAAAAGTGCTGCAAAATCCAGAAGAGAAAAAGGAAAAAAATTGAGTCTGCAACCTGCAATTTCAAGAACAACGGAGTAGAAAATTTCTGTCAATTGACCGGACAAGAAAATTTTCCAGCATTCCTCTCGCCAGCTGTTTTTTTTCCTTTCGCAATATTGTGCAATAGAGAAGTCTTCGAAAAAAAAGTGTATTTCAAATTGGCACCCTCTCTTGAACGCACCAGCCAGAACAGCATGCCTTGGCAGTGGCTCCACCGCCCCCTGTTGTTTAGCAAAGCGACAATCTGCGATGCAGCCGAAAAAAAAGTCGTGATAATGACAAGTTGATTTATTGTTACTTTAGCGTAAAACAAATTATAGCAATGAGTGATTCAGCATTTACAACAGGAGAAATTCAAACCGGCAAAGGCGTCCTAAAATTTGAGTTATATGATGATGACGCTCCGGGGACTGTAGCAAATTTCAAGAAACTAATTTCCGAAGGTTTTTACGATGGACTTAC
>JBBSPT010000283.1:0-4321 GCA_038258515.1 Chitinophagales bacterium
AAAGAGATCACGAAAAAAATAAGCATGATGAGTGCGACAATAAAATAGCTACGTTTCATTTCTTATAATTTCATTTCGGCCCAACCTTGTCTATATTCTCTTTTTACAAATTGATTGGCGGGTTCAAAATTAGTGATCCGCATATTTTCTCCATCCCATTTATAAGTGATGTACCGGCCGGGAGTTGTCAACTGTTCTACTTCGCCATATACACTGTCGTTTCGTTTTACTTTTTGATGAAGATTAAAACTTCGCAATAACAGGTTTCCCATCAAAACCGTTTCTGTAAGCGGGCCTGCATATCCTTCAAAGGGCGAATCCACCTCGGCGTTTCCGTAACCCGCAATACATGCATCGATCCATTGCCACCAATGTCCGTCCATACCTCCGGCGATCCTTGGATATTTTTTTGGAATGTCTATTTCTTGCATCGAAGAGCCCAGCAGTCTTGGATGACTGCCGCCCCAGCCACAGGAAACTTTTCCTTTGGTTCCCACGAACAATGATCCGCCTTCGAAGTCATTTTCTTCAGGGACATCGGCCAGCGCTTCATTCATGTTCACATCTGGATCCAGTTCATCCGGTCTCTCAGGAACGATTCCTCCGTCCATCCAGTATAGCTCTAATTCTCTGCCGTCCTTCAACGTAAATTTATACCTGAGTTTGCTGGAGGGCGGAATACTCTCGGGGTATTCAGCTTCCTTGAAAATTCCTGAATAGACGACGGTAGCGCTTCCGGTGATTTCAGTTGGATAGCCGAGACTTAGTAATTTAAAAGCAGGTCCGATAATATGACATGCCATATCTCCCAGCGCTCCTGTGCCAAATCTCCACCATCCCCGCCAGTTAAATGGAACAAGGTTGTCAATGTAATCCACGTGCTTAGCGGTGCCGAGCCAAAGATCCCAGTTGAGTTCTTTTGGAACGGGCGGCCTGGCGGACGGCCAGGGGATTCCCTGCGGCCACACGGGACGGTTAGTCCAGTTATAAACTTTTTGGATGTCGCCAATCAGCCCGGCCTCAAACCATTCCCTCATAGTTCGCATTCCATCGCAGGAGGCTCCCTGGTCTCCCATTTGTGTTATTACTTTGTATTTCTTCGCTGCTTGTGTTAAAATTCTTGCTTCGTAAATATCGTGCGTCAGTGGTTTTTGCAAATACAAATGTTTGTTTAACTGCATCGCGCTTAACCCAACGATAGCATGATTGTGATCTGGTATGGCGACAGACACGGCATCAAAATTTTTACTTTCCTTGTAAAACATTTCACGCCAGTCATGGTAGTAGGGGGCCTTTGGAAATTCTTTTCTCCTTGGCGCCGACATGCGGTCATCTACATCGCAGAGGAATGCGATCACCGCATTTTTTTTGGGAGCATTTGCATAGTGTGCAATGTCGCTGGCGCCTTCGCCGCCACATCCTACTGCGGCAATGTAGAGTTTATCGCTGGGAGGCACAAAGCCTTTTCCTCCTAATACAAAACGCGGAACAATGTAAAAGCCTGCTGCAGTTACAGACGCTTTCTTAATAAACTTGCCGCGGCTCATTACATGCTGCTCCTCCTTTTTTTCATTTTTCATAAATCATTTTTTATCAAAGAAAATCTCAGGATGTTTCCGCAAGGTAATTACAGGCAATAGAAAATATCAGTTAAACCGGATACAATTTAAAGTCATTTGAAGAAGTATGGAAAAATAATTCTCCGTGATGAAATGGGATAAGTATTGTCTGGATAATTTGTAATGTTTTGGAAAATGGAGGATATTGCATGTTGCTCTGGAAATTCAACTTTTTATAATTAATTAAAAAAATGGTTATGAATACACGTCGTGATTTTTTGCAAAAGCTTTCGATGCCTTTCCTGGCGATGCCCGTACTAAATGTTTATAGCGCTGCGAGTTGCAACCAAGCGACTGAAACTCCTTATGACGGCCCGATGTTGCGGGTAGCGATCATGGGATTGGGAAGTTATGGTACAAGGGTAGCGGAAGCCATGCAATCCTGTACGAGGGCGAAGTTAGTGGGAGCTATCAGCGGTACGCCTTCCAAGCTAAAAGCGTGGCAGAGTAAGTATGTTATCCCCGAAAAAAATTGTTACAACTATGAAACCTTTGACAACATAAAAAGCAATCCTGACATCGACGCTGTGTACGTGATTACGCCGAATGCGCTACATCATGATGAGGTGATTCGCGTCGCAAAGGCCGGTAAGCATGTGATATGCGAAAAGCCGATGGCGCTGAATGCCAAACAAGGCCAGGAAATGGTGGATGCCTGTAAGGCCGCCGGTGTAAAATTATTGGTGGGATACAGGATGCATTTTGAACCTCATACCCTCGAGATTATTCGTATGCGGAACGAAGGGGAATTTGGTAAGGTGTTGTTCTTCCAGGGGCTTAGTGGTTTCAAGATTGGCGATCCCAGTCAATGGAGAATGAAGCCGGAACTCTCAGGTGGTGGCGCCATGATGGACATTGGTATTTACTCGATCAACGGGGCACGGTATATGATAGGCGAAGATCCGGTGTGGGTAACAGCCGAAGAAACTAAAAATAATCCGGAGTTATTTAAGGAAGGTCTTGATGAAACAATCCAGTTCCAGCTTGGATTTCCGGGAGGCGCTGTAGCTTCATGCCTCTCTACTTATGCTATGAACAACCTGGATCGCTTTTTCCTGAATGGGGAAAAAGGCTGGGCTGAGTTGTACCCGGCTACAGGCTATGGCCCCATCAGGGGCAAAACGAACAAGGGAGAAATTGATCAACCGATTGTAACGCACCAAACCGTGCAGATGGATAAGATGGCTGGAATTATTTTGAACAATGAGAAGCCAATTGTTGCGGTGGATGGTGAAGAAGCGGTCAAAGATTTAAAGATTATTGACGCGATTTACCAGGCCGTTAAAACGGTGAAAAAAATTGAATTGAGTCTTTAAAATCTGGCTACGATTACAAAATTCCCGACAGAATTTTTCAAAATTTCTTTTCATCAGATAAAAAGGAGAAATACTTTGCAATTGTAGGCTCCGGCTCTGGGCAGTTTAGTTAATGCAATATCTTCGCTAACTATGGAAAAAAAGCAATTGGTTCATCATGTTCTTTTCTGGTTGAAAAATCCAGGATCAACAGATGACAGAAACAAACTCATTGAAGGAATAAAATCCTTATCAAAAATTGAAACGATTCGTAAGATCCACGTCGGAGTGTTAGCAAACACCGAAAAGAGAGACGTTGTAGATACAAGCTGGGATGTGTCGGAAATTATTTTCTTTGATGATGAGGCCGGCCAGGAAGTTTACCAGGATCACCCGGATCACGTCGCATTCGTAGAAAATTACAGCCATCTCTGGCGCCAGGTGAAAGTGTACGATGCAATGGAAGTGTAGTTAGTTTGCCCGTCTTCACAGAGAAGCTTTTTTGCATTTGGGACGGCGATCGCAAACAGGAAATTGTTTCTTTGTAATTAATTCATAGAAGTCTTTGTTCTTATTCGCCGCAGAAAATTGTTTTTAATTTCCCTTAAAATCCTGGTTTGTTACCGGAGGCGCGGTAGGAATCATAATCACATTAAATTCAAAATTGTTTGACTTGTGGCAGTTGTTACAAGTGTTGGTGAGAAGTTGATAGCTGTTTTTAAAAGATGTGATATCACGATGATTGATTGATGCCGCTATACTGTCGATTGCAGGAAAGATCATTGAAATCGTTTTCATCTCAGGCCTCTCTGTCTCTACATCCCGGGCTTGTTCTATCCGTTCTTTTATTTCTGCAATCTCATAGTCTGCGAGTTTCCAATTATCGTTTATTGCGGCGAACCAAAGCTTTGCATGATGAACCTGGATTCCACCCATGATCTCACCGAGGCCTGGCCGGTACAGTTCTTTTATTTGGGCCACTTCTGATTTTAAACTATCAATATTAAGTGTGGTTTCCTGTCTGCTTTTGCTATGTGCGCAGCCGGAAATTATTCCGATACATACGCATAAAATAATTTTTTTCATACCGTAATTATCTTGTTTAAAAATCTTAATCGTAATTTAACCCAAATCATTGTTTTCATAAAATCTCTTGAGAACTATCTTGCTATAATGGCATTTGTATCAAGACATTTAAATACTGAAATTTTTAATAAATTCATGGCAACTTTAAAAGACTAAACATGAAAGAAACAGAAAATCAATTTTCAACCAATCGTCGACAACTGCTAAAAATGATGGCAGCCGGATCAGCCGCCGGGGCATTGGGCCTATTTGGAACGGCCAAAGCGAGGGCCGAAGCCTATCAAAAACCTTCTTACGCAAACGGTTTGCCGCCTGTTAAGA
>JBBSPT010000284.1:0-4303 GCA_038258515.1 Chitinophagales bacterium
CACGGCCGCATTCATGCTATCTGGAAAAGGATTAAACATCGCTTTAATTGAAAGAGATATTTTTCCCCGTGATAAGATTTGTGGAGACGCTTTCGGGGCCGATGTTTCCAGGCAGTTTCAAAGAATGGATAAACGCCTTTCCGAAAGCTTAAAAAAATTCCCTAATAATGTTGCTTCAAATGGAGTTCGCTTTTTTTCCCCCGACTATAAATCATTGGATATAGAATTTTCAGCGCCAAACAATGAATCGGGCAGTGGATTTGTAGCACGCCGGATAGATTTTGATAACTTTTATTTTTCCGAAATCAAGGCCCTTCCCGACGTGCAAATATTCCAGGGCCAGGAAGTATCGAGTATCGTTAATAGCCCGGATCATATTCTATTAAAAACTGCCTCAGCAACCTACGAGGCCAAGGTTGCGCTTGGTGGCGATGGAGCGCAGTCAGTTCTCAATAAAAGACTTGCAGGGAATAAGATTGAAAGAAATCATTACTGTGCAGGACTCAGGCAGTACTACAAAAATGTGAAAGGCTTCCATCCTGGTAATCATATAGAACTGCATTTTTATAAAGAATTACTCCCCGGATATTTTTGGGTTTTTCCATTGCCGGGCAACCAGGCAAACGTTGGATTAGGAATGCCTTCAAATGAAATAAGCAGAAAAAAAATTAACCTGAAAGAAAAGCTTTCGGATCTGATCAGGAACCATCCTAATCTGAAGGAACGATTCAGCGATGCTATTCCTTTGGAAACTATACAGGGACATGGGCTTCCGTTAGGTTCGAAGAAGCGGCGCATTTCGGGTGAACGATTTTTATTGTTAGGAGATGCTGCCGGCCTGATTGATCCATTTACCGGGGAAGGAATAGCAAATGCAATTAGAAGCGGAAGAGTCGCAGCCGTCCATGTTTTGAGGGCCTTTGAAGAGAAAAGATTTGATGCTGCTTTTAATAAACTTTACGATAATGAAATCTATCATAAAATGTGGAATGAATTCAGGTTTGGTCGTTCCATGCAATTGCTATTTCGTTATCCGCGCCTGATAAATTTTGTTGTTAGAAAAGCGAACAAAAATAAATCGGTTCAGCTCCTTCTAAGCTCTATGCTGAATAATTTTGACCTAAAAAAAGAATTGACAAAACCTTCTTTTTATTTTAAGCTCTTGTTTACCTGAGGTATTTTTTCCTCGTTTACACGATGCAACAACGCGAATGAATCTTAATATCTATCCAAACTCAGGACCTAAAATTGCAAATTGATTTTGCGGCATTCCCGGATAATTATTCTTTCCACGATACATTCGAAAAAGACGGCGCTGCTCTGTAAAGCCTGCGTATTGCAGCCATGCAAGCCATGATTCGTCAAAACGGGTCGCATCAACTACAACCGGAGTGTCATCAACATTTGACAACACTGAGGAAATTAACTTTCGTGCAACAGACATATTTTTAGCAACCACCGGTCCGATGTGAGTGAAATGATAACCACGACGAGCCATGCAATAACCCACCACTTCCTCGCGCTCTTCAATCATGAAAGCGAATTCCGGCTCTCCCTTATGCATCCATCTTAATAGCTGTTTTCTATCAGCACCAAAAATTTTTTTATCAAAATTTGTAATTGCTTTTAAATCATCTTTTTCAATAATCTTTACCCTCGTTGGCTTCGATGTCTTTGAAGGCTTCGTTGCAACCATGCGGCTGAGTTGGTATTCATCTTCAAAATTTAATTTCAGATAAATTTCACGGCCCGCAGGTGTCGCATCTAACTTAACTGTCTCCTCACTTGCTAAAACACGCAGCGCTTCCTTCAATAAACCCATGCCTTCTCCTTGTCCTCGATAGGCAGGATCGACGAGCACCATTCCGATCCAACTGAAAAATTGCTGGTATCGGAGAGTCGCCACGGTTCCAATTATCTTATCATTTTCTACCGCAACAATGCATCCATCCGGACTGAGCTTTAAGAACATTTTCCAATCCCGCAAAAGTTGGTTCCAACCAGCAATTCTGCACAAGGCAAGACCGCTCTTTGTATCATCACCCTTCATGGTCCGGAATGCAATCATGCTGAATAGTTGATTTAATTTAAAAATACAATCGTTATGAATTTGACCTGAACTTCGTCTTACGCTTATAAAAAGCGCAGACATTCACGATTGTTCAAAGTTTCGCAAAGGTAGAAGAACACCAATAAAGACTCAGGCGAAATTTTTGTTTGTAATTTTATCTGAACTCAATCAGAAACATGATTTATCAATCTATTCTTTTTAAATTTTTTTCCTCTGTTTTTTTTCTCTTGTTTTCGAGCCACACGTTGTGGGCGCAACACTTTACTTCTCTAAAGAATAAGGAAGGAATAGAAATTTCTGAGAATGGCAGAAGGGTATTATTCTACCAGGCAAAACAAAAATCTGTTGATGGCAAATATGAGAGAGCCGGGTATGTTCATCCTCTATATGATTTGTATGGAAACATTCTCACTGAAGACATGCCGGAAGATCACCCTTATCATCGCGGTATATTTTGGGCATGGCATCAAATTGTTCTGAATAATAAAACAGTTGCTGATGGCTGGACTTCAGATAGCATCAGTTGGAAGGCCACAAATGTTACCGTTAAGAATGACGACAGCACGATTGCGATTCATGCTGAGTTGCTATGGAATTTGCAATCATCAAACCATCCTTCCAAACCAATAATGAAAGAAAATACAATCATCTCGATATTTAAATCAACCGCCAATTACCGGGTTATCGATTTTGATATTCGTTTGCTTCCTCTTGTCGATCACTTAAAAATTGGGGGATCAGATGATCCGAAAGGCTATGGTGGATTTTGCCTGAGACTCAAGCTACCGAAAGATCTTGCATTCAGTTCTTTCGGAAAAAAAGTTACGCCTGAAGAGACATTTGTTTATGCCGGCCCCTGGATGGATTTCACCGGAACCTTCAATGAAAAAAACTCGCTTGGTGGAGTCGCGGTTTTTGGATATACATCTGCAATAAATTATTCCTATCCCTGGATTCTGCGCGGCAGCGAAAGCAGGAGTATGCAAAACGTTCCATTTCCCGGAAGAGTGCCTTTAAGTATTCCAGCCAGCGGCCTTCATCTTTCATACCGCATCATTGTGCACAACAACCAACTGAGCAACGAGCGAATAGAAAAATTGTACTACGAATATGCGGATCGCGGAAACGCTACATTCAATCCTCCTCCAAATAATTGATATCCTTTTTAAAAGTTTCTTCAAGAAAAACCAACGCGAGAACGCCAGCGGCATAAGATATTACAGCCACGATCAAAGCGCTATTGATAATTCCCATGCTGGTTTTCATTAATAAAAAGAGGGCAGTCATGGGAATGATCGTGGCTCTAACAAAGTTGGGGACTGTGGTTGCGACAGTAGCCCTGAGATTTGATCCGAAAAGCTCTGCAGCAACGGTGATGAATAAAGTCCAGTAGCCGCTGCAAAATCCAAGACAGGCAGATATCACGTAGAAAAAGGTAACGCTGCCGGGAGGCACCAGCAAAAAAACCAGCACAAATATGAATGAGGCAAGCATGAAATACAGGATAACTTTTTTCCTGCTCTGCAAACGCTGACTGAGTGCACCGCTGATCACGTTGCCGGCAACTTGCGCGGCAAATGCAAATAGAACAGCCTTTCCAGCATCAATGGGCTCTGCAATTCCCAGGGCTTTTCCAAACTCCGGTGAGAAGGTGATCAAGACACCGACCACAAACCAGATGGGCATTCCGATAATAATACTGGTGATGTATTTTACAAATCGTTTTTTGTTATTGAATAACATTCTCATGTCTCCGCGCTTCACACTTGTTTCTTTTATTTTAATGAAGATGCCCGATTCAAAAACTTTGAAACGCATGAACATCAAAACTAAACCAAGCCCACCCCCGATAAAATACGATGCACGCCAATCGAAAAGCCAGGAAACAAGGTAGGCCAGCAAAGCGCCGAAAACGCCCATCGTAGCTACAAGCGTGGTTCCATAGCCGCGAATTTTATTTGGAAGTATCTCGCTGACCAGGGTAATTCCTGCACCTAATTCCCCTGCAAGACCAAAGCCAGCGATAAAGCGCAATACTGCATATGCTTCCAAAGAGGTTACAAAACCATTCCCAATATTTGCCAGCGAATAGATCAATATAGACCCGAATAAAACTGAAAGGCGTCCCTTCTTATCGCCAAGAATACCCCAGACAATTCCTCCAATAAGCAACCCGGCCATTTGCAGATTGAGGAGCAAAATTCCATCATTCATGATACTTCCTTCAGCAAG
>JBBSPT010000285.1:0-4281 GCA_038258515.1 Chitinophagales bacterium
ATCTTTGCAATCCTAAAAAATTTTAACAAAACCATGGCAGATCTATCAGACTTCGACGAAAACTCGGTTGGCAATCCTAACAATAATATTTTTGGGCTTCCCTCCACCGAAGAAGATGCCGCATTAATATTGTTGCCAGTGCCCTGGGAAGTGACTGTAAGCTATAAGGCAGGTACTGCAAGAGCTGCAGAAAAAATATGCAAGGCTAGCCTGCAGGTCGATCTAATTGATCTTGATTTTAAGAACGGCTGGAAACAAGGCTTCTACATGCGTGATATTGACAAGAAGGTTTTGATGAAGAGCGACTATTTAAGAAAAGAGGCAGAGCTCTATATCAATTACATTTCGCATGGCGAAGATGTTGACGACAATAAGTTTATGACCAAAACCTTGAAAGAGGTAAATGAAGGAAGTCAATTTTTAAATAACTGGGTGTATGAACAGGCGAAAGAACTGCTTGAAAAAAATAAATTAGTCGGGCTTGTTGGTGGCGATCACAGCACACCACTGGGATACTACAAAGCAATTGCAGAAAAAAATCCAGGCTTTGGAATTCTGCACATTGATGCACATTGCGACCTCAGGGAGGCATACGAAGATTTCGACTATTCGCATGCATCTATTATGTACAATACGCTGAATGAAATTCCGGAAGTATCTAAAATAGTGCAGGTTGGTATCAGGGATTATTCCCAGGGGGAATACGAGTTTATAAAAGCAAATCCCGGGCGGATCGTTACCTATTTTTATAAAGACATTAAAGAAAGAATTTTTGAAGGCGACTCCTGGAAAACGGTTGTCAGTGAAATAGTGGATCAGCTACCGCAAAAGGTTCTCATAAGTTTCGATATCGACGGCCTCGATCCAAAATTATGTCCAAACACAGGAACTCCGGTACAGGGTGGCTTTGAAACGGAAGAGGTTTTTTATCTTTTTAAAAAGCTAATGGACAGCGGACGTGATTTGATCGGTTTCGATCTGATTGAAGTGGGGACTAGCACGAATGAATGGGATGAAAATGTAGGAGCAAGAGTACTGTTTAAGCTTTGTAACTTAATGGTCGCAAAAAAAATCAACTCAGGTGCCACGGTTTGAACTCATTCTCAGGAATGAAAAAATTCCCGGCTACAGGTGGTTGTCCTCATTTATCGTCTTATTAAATTTTGCCATTTTCATATTCCTTTCCTTTTTCGACGCAAAGCGCACCGGGGCTTTGGCGGCCATCTTCCTTTTAATACTTTACGCGACTTTGCGGTTTTATATTTCCAGGCAAAATAAAAAACCCTTCCATTTTGACGAGATCATCTTCTTTGTTCTCGCGGGGTCCTGGCTCGTATTACAACATTATCTACTGATGGTGGGATGCATTCTCCTGGGGATATTCTATCATCTTGCCTTGCAAAAATTACGATTTGTTTTTTCGCCTGAAGAAGTGCAGAAAATTACTTTTCCCAAACGCGAATACCCTTGGAATTCATTCACAAATGTTATGATCAAAGATCACATCCTGACCATGGACATGACAAACAACAAACTAATTCAACTGGAGATAGAAGACGGAAGCATCATCAACGAATCAGCATTCAATGAATTTGTAAAAAATCAGATTGCCGCGCAGCAATAATCCCAAAGTTTATGAAAATTACAAATCCTACTTTGGATTCATCCGGCTGTAATTTTCTAATCTCCCTTAATGAATCGTTTTGTCTGACCACTATCGGTTCCCGCCCTGTAATAAGTTCTAAAAAATTCATCGGCGGAAAACTGGCTGCTTCCTTTGATAGCAAAGACAATTAGCAAAATCAGCGTAATTATTGAAAGGATTAATTCGGCGCTACCAGGTTGTTCGGCCATTCGAACATTTACAAAAATAATTGCCGTAATCAATATGGGAATCTGTACAATAGAGCTTATCCGGGTAAACAACCCGCAGGCTATAAATACGCCGCAAAGTAGTGTCAGGTAAGTGATAATGAATGCCAGCGTATCTGCATTTTGACTAAAGACGCCAACGCCTGTCTGCTCGATGAGATGTTGTAAAAGCGTCGTATCCCGAACGAAAACAATTCCTTTCCAGGCCAATACGAAACCCAATACAATGCGGAGCACGGTAAAATACCATGGTTGAATCGTTGTTTTCTCTGTGAGATACTTCCGTTGCATAAAAATTACATTTTGGGTTGAAAAATAATTTTATAAATATTAAGCACTATGCGAACAATCTGACATGCACATAAATATATAAAAAATCAAACCAACGAGTGCGAGCAGTAATTTCAGGCAATCTGAAAAAAATGAGAATATAAAAGGAAATCCTGGATTCACAGGACTATTAATCCTGCTTTTATTTCAAATCTTTCGATTTCAAATCTCTGGAACCTACAAATCATTCTCAGCAGAACTCTTTTTCCGGGTAGGAAGTTTTACATCATCGTCATTCAATTTGGCCGCTTCCTTTATCCACGAAGTAATTTTTTTGGCGGGTGGCAGATCCGCTAACCCGGTAATTTTGCCCAGGTGACCCATTCCGGATTTGTTTCCTTCTTTGAGCTCCATGGAGTCTTTCATTAACGCTGCTTTCCAGAAGCCGAATGAACAATGCTGTTTGAACGAGGCCATATTGCACAAAAGTCCTTTATATTCGAAAAAGGGCATGCCCCATTTGATTGTTTCCTGCACTTGAGGACAAGCCTGGTGGACCAGTTTCCTCAAATGAATCAGCACCGGTTTTGCAAAAGGCGCAGCTTTTGAAATATAGGAATCTACCCGAGTATCGATATTGCCCATAGCAAAAGAATTTATCAGGTGTAAAGCGTTAATGAAAGTCAAAGCAAAGTAAGCTTTTTTCAAAAAAATGATGCAAGAATGGAGACTTGGTTTATATGAAACTGAAGGAAGATTCCCGCGGAGTAGATCTTAAATCAAACCAACCTTAAATCATCTTCTCCCCATCAGATGCAATAACTTTCTTTGACAGTCCGGACTTTTTTTATCTTACAACTTTTTTATACGCTTTGCCAAAATATTAAACACCACCAATCGTTTCTGCTGTATGAAAACACCCGCCTTATTTGTGCTGTTGATCACAATTTTTCATTCGCTTTCTGCACAAACAACCGATGACGATAAAAACGTCGTCATCAGTAAATCCATTAGAGAATTCAGTTTTGTAAAAGGCAACTCCGGGAACCCTGTTCTGATAAAAGAAGAAAGTAATCGCACCTACACCTGCAATAATTTCAGGACAGATATTCCCATTGTAGAGTTTTACAGTGATGTAACGAGCGTGGATGATGTTGACATTTCGACTAACGGTTCCCGGAAAACCGGGATTACTCCCATGTATGAATATTACAACGTGGACGGCACTTTTTACTCTGATGCCCATGTTTGTTATTTCAAATTACCATTGCTTAAAAAGGGAAGCAGTTCCCAGGTTGTCTTCAAAAAAACAATAAAGGATCCCCGCTATTTCAACACCGTTTATTTTATGGATGTGCACCCGGTAGATGACCAGGAGATAATCTTGAAAGTGCCTTCATGGATGCAGCTTGAAATAAAAGAATTTAATTTCAAAAATTTCGACATTCAAAAAACTGTATCAACAGAAGGCGATGCTACGGTGTACTCATACAGAATGAAAAACATTCCTGCCATGAGCCATGAAAGCGCTGCTCCGGGGCCTGGTTATTATGTACCTCATATCCTGGTGTTATCGAAATCCGCACAGCCCAAAGATGAAAAGATCAATTATTTCAATACGGTTGCAGATCAATACGCGTGGTACAGCAGTCTTATAAAAGAGGTCAGCAACGACGAAAAATTAGTGAAAGAGAAAACGGAAGAAATAACTAAAGGAGCCACAAGTGATGAGCAAAAAGTAAAACTAATTTTCCAGTGGGTACAAGACAATATCCGTTATATCGCTTTTGAAAATGGCATTGCCGGTTTTAAGCCCGAGAAAGCACAGGAAGTCATCAGAAAAAAATATGGCGACTGTAAGGGAATGGCAAGTCTGCTAACAGAAATGTTGCGCTCTATAAACCTGGATGCTAGAAGATGCTGGATTGGCACAAAGCATATCGCCTATGATTATAGCACTCCTTCCCTGGCCGTCGATAATCACATGATTTGTGCATGGATGAAAAATGGTAAACCTGTTTATCTCGATGCCACTGAAAAATATATAGGCTTTGGCGAAATTGCTGAACGGATACAGGGCCGCCAGACTTTAATTGAAAACGGCAATCATTTTTTATTGGAGAGAGTGCCGGTAGAGAC
>JBBSPT010000286.1:0-4268 GCA_038258515.1 Chitinophagales bacterium
GCCCTTGATTTTGCTTCAACGAATAACTATGAGATGTTATGGTTAGGCGTTTGGGAGCACAATGAAAGAGCAAAGGCGTTTTATAAAAAATTTGGCTTTATAGACTCTGGTGAAAAACATCCCTTCCCGATCGGGAATACTTCTCAAACTGACAATTGGTTGTATCGTTTTATTGAGAAGAGCTGACATGTAAAATATATTTTTGTTTAAAGAAAGGCCCGTCGAAAATTTTTTCAATTTCCCAAATTCGTGGCCTCGTACCGCTCTCGGAAATTTCTTGTGAAAGGTCACCTCCTTTAAGACAAATGAGCCCGGTTAATTTTTTAGGTTGTGTAACCGGTTTCTTTTTTAATAATGGTTTGCTCCAGAACCAGAGATCTTTTAAGGATGCCACTGCCCGTGACAAAACGATATCAAATTTTTTGTTGCCGATTTCCTCTGCTCTTGAATGTTGGGTAGTTACATTTGTCAATCCAATTGCTGATACGATCTCTTCCGCAACTTTTAATTTTTTATTAATACTATCCACAAGGAGAAAATGTACTTCGGGAAAAAAGATCGCCAGCGGAATTCCCGGGAATCCGCCACCAGTGCCAAGATCCATAATTTCATACCCGTCGGGGAAATCAAATTGCGTTGCAATGGACAGTGAGTGTAGCACATGATGAACATAAAAATTTTCCATGTCTTTCCTCGAGATCACATTTATTTTTTGATTCCATTCTGCATACAACGGATACAAGGCTGTCAATTGCTCAATTTGCTTGGCATCTAAACCGGAAAAATATTTTTGTAAAACAAGCATAACTTATGTCAGTAGTGAAAAGCTGAAGTCTCACGAAAAGTTTAAGAAAAAATCATCTTTCCACTTCGGCTACTTCCATTTTTTAGAAGGTTTCTCATACAAAGAACGGGCAAATACCAGGTAGTAAAAAAACATCCAAATGTCTAGCAGTAAAAACCATGGGAAGAGATCTTTTTCATTGAGCTTTCGCGTTACTCTAAACATTACTAGGGCCTGGAGCAGAAAGCGAATTCCAAAAACCATTAAGGCCCACTGCCAGCTAAAAAACAACAGCGTTGCAACAAATAAAGGGTAGAATAGAAAATGTGAAATTGCATAAAGACTGAGTAAAAACTTATGTAACCCCTTATAATATTTGCTGGTAGTATAGTGCCTTGCCTTTTGTCTCCGCCATTGTTTCCAGCTCGTTGCCGGTCTCGCCAAAGTGAATGAATCTTTGTCAATCACGACGCTGATATTTTTACTATTTGCAGCTCTGTTTATAAAAAGATCGTCGTCTCCACCGGGCACGTGATTGTGTGATGAGAATCCCTTGTGCCGGAAAAAAACCGATTTTTTATAACTCAAATTTCTACCGACACCCATGTACGGAATGCCTGCTATTGCATAAGAGAGGTATTGCAATGCAGTATGAAATGTCTCCCATCTCACGAGTTTATTTAGCAATCCTTTTTTCCTATGAAGCGCTCCATAACCCAATACGATCTCTGTGCCTTCACGGTATCCCTGTTGCATTTTATCTATCCAGAACTCACTGGCCGGCACGCAATCAGCATCAGTAAGCAGCACTATTTCATGCTTTGCTGTTTTGATACCGATACTCAGTGGGAATTTTTTACCCGGTATAAATTTCGCTTCCTGTTTCAATTCTACCAACTGCAAATGTTTATACTTTCGTTGAAATTCTTCCAAAATATATTTGCTTTCATCAAGTGAATTGTCATTGATCACTATTACTTCATGCGTTGTAGAATATTTTTGTACGAGACTTCCCAGCAAATTTTTTGCTAAATTTTCTGCCTCGTCCCGGGAGCATATTATAACAGAAACTGGATGTGTCTGAGTAGAGCCTCCAGTTTTTTGCTTGAAGAATGCAAGCCTTGTAAAGAAGAATAAATAATAAAAAAACTGGATAAAGGTAATAACGCAGAATGAAATAAATACCCATCCCCACCAGTGAATAGTTAGTTCGGCCCAATTCATAAGCGGCAAAATTAAGTGGATTGCATTGATTTTTATGATGGCCTTTGAAATGAATAGAATTGCAGTCATCCATAAACCGCGAAAAACTAACTCTCTTTCTTAAACCTATATTTGTCCTGATTCCGGAAAAAATTGAAAGGTAATTTCCTATGGCTTCACTACAATTTGATCTTAAAAATATTTGCTCAACGACGAAGGCACGGGCCGGAAAGATTACGACTGATCATGGCGAAATACTGACACCAATATTTATGCCTGTGGGAACTGTAGGCAGCGTGAAAGCCGTCACTCAACAGCAATTGAAAAGCGATGTGAAGGCGCAGATAATTTTAGGCAACACTTATCATCTTTATTTAAGACCCGGCCTCGAAACCCTTGAAGCCGCGGGAGGATTGCATCGGTTTATGGCATGGGACGGGCCAATATTAACCGACAGTGGTGGCTTCCAGGTTTTCTCTCTCAGTGGTACAAGAAAACTCACAGAAGAAGGAGCAGTGTTTCAAAGTCATATTGATGGAAGCAAGCATTTGTTTTCACCGGAAATTGTGATGGACATTCAAAGAATTATTGGTGGAGATATTATGATGGCTTTTGATGAATGTCCTCCAAGTGGTAGTGAATATAATTATGCTAAAACATCGATGGAATTGACGCACAGGTGGCTTGATAGATGCGTTGACCGTTTCAGGAATACCTCGGATCGTTATGGATTCAGCCAAAATTTATTCCCTATAGTGCAGGGGGGAATCCATCATGATCTGAGAAAAACTTCCTGTGAATACATTTCTTCTAAAGATTTACCGGGCAATGCCATTGGAGGTCTAAGTGTAGGAGAGCCTACAGAAAAGATGTATGAAATATGTGAGCTATGTTGTGATCACTTGCCTACAGATAAGCCACGTTATTTGATGGGTGTGGGAACGCCCTGGAATATTTTAGAGTGTATTTCTTTAGGAGTCGATATGTTCGACTGCGTAATGCCCACCCGTAACGGAAGAAATGCTATGCTGTTTACTTCGAACGGTGTTATCAACATTGATAACAAAAAATGGGAGAAAGATTTTTCGCCCCTCGATGATGGAATTGATTGTGAAATAAGCAATCATTACAGTAAAGCTTATTTGCGGCACCTGGTAAAATCAAAAGAAATATTGGGTCTGCAAATAGCAAGTATTCACAACCTCGCTTTTTATCAGCAGATCGTTACCCAGTCAAGAAAGGAAATTACCGATGGAAATTTCTCTGCGTGGAAAAATCAAATGTCGGCCAGGTGGCAACAGCGTCTTTAATAAATCCTTTTGGAATATTTATTGCAATGGTGAGCAAGAACAAAATTTTTAGGCTTATGCCTGGCCTCTTCACATAAATTCGGATAAAATTTTTTGTCTCATCTTTGTAAAGATTCCACTGATGAAAAAATTTTCGTTTAAGCTATGAACAATCTTGTATCTGATAAATTGTCTGCTATGCTGAAGCCTGCTATCCTTTTTATTGTCACTTTTTTTTTACAGGTCGTCGCATTCCCGCAGGATCACAATTTCGAGATCAGGGGTGCAGAACCAAATCTTTATATTGATCACGAGGTGAAACCAAAAGAGAACTTTTACAGTATTGGAAGAACTTTCAATATAGCGCCCAAAGATATTGCCACCTATAATAAATTACAATTTGAAGACGGCCTCAATGTTGGGCAAGTAGTTAAAATACCGCTTACAGAATTTAATTTTGTGCAGAACACGGCGGCGGCTCCCGACGAAGCCCTGGTACCGCTTTTCCATACGATAGATCCACAGGAAACCTTGTTCAGGCTAAGCGCGAATTATAATAAGGTGCCGATAAATTCCCTCAAAACCTGGAACCATCTTCACACTGATGAAGTTGCGATTGGTACTCCATTGATCGTTGGATTCCTGAAGGTCAATAAAAGTCAATCATACCTCGCTGACGACAAGGAACAGATTGGGAAAGTTGATGAAACAAAAGAAAAAGCAGATTCTCAGAATATCTCAAATTCGTCAACAGCTTCCGCCCCTTTGGAAAGTATTACCGAAGACAAGAAAGACAGTGAAGTTATTATAGAGGAAAAAGTAGAGGAGTCAACGAAAGCACTTACCGAAGTAAAAACAAAAAGCAGCAGTAATTTCTCCGGCGGCTATTTTAAAAAAACATACAACGAACAGGTTACGTCCAAATCACTTACGGATGAAAGTGGAAGCGCCGGAGTTTTTAAATCAACAAGCGGTTGGCAGGACGGAAAATA
>JBBSPT010000287.1:0-4267 GCA_038258515.1 Chitinophagales bacterium
ATTCAGTATTCGAAGTGAAAAACAGGGTGGAGGATGCAAACCCGATGCTTTTTTCAGGCAAGGATACGGGCGAATGAAACGTCCCGGCGAATTGAAATCATTTTGTAATTTGTGCCCATCTCCTGCATTTTTCCCGACAATAGAAATTACGAAACACTTTTATGAGAGAAGCCAAGCATGATTTATCCAGGATGAGTTTCCAGGTGGAAAGGTTCATCACTTTTAGTGATGGTGTTTTTGCCATAGTGATTACGATAATGGTTTTTGACATCAAGGTTCCTGAATTGAAGTTGTTTAACGATCGTGAACTCTGGCAGCAGCTAACGGCTCTCGGATCGGTGTTTTTCGGGTTTGTAATCAGCTTCGGTATTGTGGGTTATTACTGGTGGGTTCATCACCGTATGTTTGGTTATGCAGTCAAATATTCAACAAAATTGTTATGGATAAACTTCGGCTATTTGTTTGCTGTCGCGATCCTCCCGTTCAGCTCAAAATTGTACGGACAATATAGTTCTTACAATAATATGCATCTGCCGTACGGTGTATACGTTTTGAACATTTTCTTTACAGCCTTTATGAATTATTGGTTGTGGATTTACATCAGTAATCCAAAACGGGATATGCTTAGCCGCAAAATATCCAAAGCCCGGATTATGCTTGGCGTGTATCGATGCTTTGTAATCCCGGTTATCTTTCTGGCGTCATTCTTGATTTCTCTCTTTCATCCTATCACTTCACGCTTTGTTTTGCTAATGATTCCGGTCGTTCTTCTCTGGGGCATGAGTGGCCTTGAAAAGAGGGCTGACCTGGCAGAATTTAAAAACATCAACAAGGAAGATGAGAAAACAACGACGGATATAATCCCCGAGCCAAATGACGCGGAATAATTTTTAATTTCTAACAATAAATTTTACAAACTTCCATGGCAACAAATCAATATCATGAACCTGCGAATGAACTGTCAGAAGAGACGAGAACTTTTGCAAGAATGACCCAATCGCTTATAGAAGAAGCGGATGCTATAAACTGGTATGAGCAAAGGATAAGTGTTGAAAAGGATGCAGATGCAAAGGCTATTATGATCAATGCTCAGAAAGAAGAATTTAAACATTTCAGCATGGACCTGGAATTCCTGCTTCGCAAAAAAGAGGATTGGAGAACAATGGTAAAGAACGTCGTTTTAAAGCCCGGCGATATTGTAAAAAATGCTGAAGGCGCAGAGAAGAAGATGTGATACTATCTCTACAATGAATTTGACCGGAGACTGGGTGGTAAAATTTTTCTGAGCCTGAAAAAATATTCATTTATTTCCTGCGTTTACATATAAATCCTTACCCTCTAAAAACCACTTAGCATGATCGTAAAAGAAATCGTTTGTGAGTTACTTATAGCAACGCACATACTCCTTTATATCCAATCAAGGATAGAAAGAATCAACGCCGGCGAATAAAGCTGGTTCTCCCTCATTATCCAATTTAATTAATCTTTTTTCCCTCCATCGTTTACTGTAACGATCAGTTTGTATCTTCCATATTTACGTAAAGGAGGTATTCAATGGCCCTGTCAGTTTCAGAAATCACAAACGCATTGTTTGAAAAGATTCGTGCGTTAGGTCCTGACGCGTTCGACGATCCGGTAAATTCGGCCGCTCTCAAAAGTTTAATTAAAGATCACTTTCAGGAAGGGGAAGAACGATTCGAACTTTCCTGGCCAGGCAAAAATTTGTGCATGAAGGCGGCAGCGAATCCTTCCGAACGATCGTTGAAAGCATACCTCGAAGAATCTTCCAACTGGGACAACACGCACAATATCCTGATCGAAGGAGATAATCTTGATGCGTTAAAAATATTACAGCAGGATTTCTACGGGAAAATAAAGACGATCTACATTGATCCGCCCTATAACACCGGTAATAATTTTTTTACCTACGCCGATAATTTTTCTGAAAAACAAAACCGCGCTCTTCAAAAAAACAATAATAAAAGCCTGGACGCAACCGAAAAAAATTGGTATCTGCATGCAGGCTGGTTGTCTATGATGTATCCAAGGCTTGTGCTTGCGAGGAAACTTATGAGTGACAATGGAGTAATTTTTATCAGTATTGACGACAACGAAGTTGCCCACCTGAAGCTGATCATGGATGAAATATTTGGTCATGACAATTACATCGATATTTTCTGCTGGACCAAATCGGAAACTCCAGCTAATCTTTCAAAGAAAAGCAAGAAAGTCGTAGAATATATTTTATGCTACCAAAAATCCAAAAGCCCGGAAAAGTTTAAGGGTATCAGGAAAAAATCAATTAGTTCCAACGGGCTTCTCAACCAATCAAACAGGGTAAACACTCTTGTCTTTCCTCCAGATGTCGTCAGAACAAAGATTCCCGGCCAGGTGATAAAAAAGGGTATTTATGGGACAGACAAATATCATATTGAATTATTGGAAGACACGGAAGTAAGAAATGATCGCTTTATTTTACCCGTAGTATTAAAAGCAAAATTTAAGTGGACACAACCGAAGCTGGATTCAGAGGTGAGCAGGGGAACGTTATTAAACATTCCGACGCTAAGGTTCAGCCCTTCGTACGAGCGGATGGAATACGATGCAGAAGTGCCGCCAAATCTTATAAATTACAAAGTTGGGGTGGAAACAAATGAAACGGCAGGCAATGAACTTGCGGGGCTTTTTGGGGCTAAAGTTTTTGATTTTCCAAAGCCTCCGTCACTTATAAAATATCTTTTAGGTTTCTCTGACGACCCGGATGGATTTGTGCTGGACTTCTTCGCCGGCTCAGGATCAACGGCCCAGGCAGTTTTGGAAATGAATGCAAAAGACAATGGCAACCGTAAATTTATCTGCGTGCAGTTAGATGAAAAAACCCCGGAGAATTCTGTTGCAAGAAAGAATGGATTTGATACGATTTCCCAGATAACAAAAAAGAGAATTGAAATTGTGTTGCAAAACTTATCGAATGGTGAATTTAGAGTGAGCGGAAAAGGAGCTCCTGGTTTCAGGTTTTATAGAATCGAGAATTAGATTCGGCAAACAGCTCTTTTTTTTCCCGAATAAAAAATTATGATCATCCAAAATTTTGATTTCAAGCAGAACTGCGAAATGGCAAGGCAACGGGCCACCGAAATGGTAAGTAGTGATCTCTACTCAAGATTTGGATTAACGAAAGAACAAAGAATAGAAAAGGCATTGCTGGGCTGCCTTGGTGAGTTGGCTTTTGAACATTTTCTGGTCTCTAAAAGATTACTCTACATCGTGGACCGGGAAAATTATGTTGACCGGAATTCCGATGAGTTTGATTTCCTGTTGAATGGTAAAAAATTAGATATCAAGGTTGCAAAAAAAACGACAGCAAACGCTCCGGGCGACAATTGGACATATGGCTATCCAAAAGACCAGCATCCGGCGCAGAAGGATTTCATTGTGGTAGGTTGGATAGATTTCGCAAATGAGACTGTAGGGTTTTATGGATGGACTACGGGAACCGCTGTTGAAAAAAATACCGTGGTAAATTTCAACAGTTTTAGAGGGTATAAATATCTTACTCCAAATCATGAATTTAAATGGGGAACGCTGAATAAAAATTTTGCCGAGTTGTTTGAAAAAATATTTCCCCCAAAACTTCTATGAATATTCCAAGATGACTTCAAGGGGATGTTATCTTGCGGACGAAAGCTGCGGTAGTTAAGGTTTATAAAATTCTTCTGGAAGTTGATTGGGCAGTAATTTTTTGATTATCCAGGTGTTCAATCAATACCACTCCGGGTCGCTTGCCCGTTTCAAAACTCCCAAAGCGCTCATCCAGTTGCAGGGCCTTTGCACCGTTTATGGTTGCCCAGCTTAATAATGTTTCAGTTTTAATACCAGGAAAATTAAAAGAGATCGTTTTTATTTCTTCCAGGATATCTAATTGTTGATTGGATGCAAGACTATCTGTTCCCAGTACTATTGTCACATTGTTATTGATCAACAGCGGGACAGGTGGAAGCGTATTTTCAATGTAAATGTTAGCATTGGGACATAGGCAAAAAGACACCGCCTGGTGAGCCGGTGTCTTTTCTTTGACGTAATCAAGATCCTCCTGGGAGATAAACGTATTGTGAACGAGGATAACCGATGCAGCAGGAGAAAGCCTGTGGAAGAATGACTGCAGGCTTGTAGTCCCCGGAAATTTAAAACTTGGATTTTCAAGTTTCATGAGTCGATACATCCGGGTGAAGTTCCCCGTTCCTCTCAGAAAAAATTCGTCTTCACC
>JBBSPT010000288.1:0-4263 GCA_038258515.1 Chitinophagales bacterium
ATTACAAATTTTTGAATTTGTCCTTTGCAATGAAGAAATTTCATACTTTTTTTTTAGATGTTTAAAAAAGTTCCGAGGCAAAAGTTCTCAGTTGGATAAAAGACTTATTCAAACATAATACCAAAAAACCAAAATATAGCCGCCTTGAAAAAATTTGTTACTTGAGAGTTCAGACTTCGTGCATGTCGATAATGATTTTTGGAAAATTTGATTTTATCTCCTTTGAGAAGTGAAATATTTTTCATTTCACACTTTGTATATTGTACAAGAAATTTTAGTACTAAAATGCTCAGCAAAATATTTACCTAAATGAAACCATCTCGATCCTGGTTTAGTATAAAAGTAGCTTCATCAAAGCTTTCAATATTTGTAATCTCATTATTCTTGCTTCAGGCTTGTAATAAAGATAAAAAGGTGCTGGAAGTCGACCCCGCGTTTAGTCAATACATTGAATCCTATACCTCAGGAATCATTTCCAAAACTGCGGCAATAAGAATCAAGCTGTCATCTGACGCATCAGTGACGCATGCCATAGGCGAAGTTTCGGACAAAGATCTTTTTAGTTTTTCACCTTCGGTAAAAGGAAAAGCCACATGGCTTGATGCCCGGACGATTGAATTTCAACCCGCTGAAAATCTTGATGCGGGTAGGTTGTATAAAATTACATTCAACCTGGGAAAGGTGACAGATGTGCCTTCGAACTATGAGGGATTTATATTTACAGTGCAAACATTACAGCCTTCTTTCCAGGTAAATAATTTTGGATTAAGAAGCCTTGATCAAAAGAATAAAATGATCCTGGTTGGTCAGGTGGAGACTTCCGATATGGAGAGCAATGAAGTGGTGGAGAAATTGTTGACAGCAACAGAATCCGGTAAGAGCCTGCCTATAAGCTGGCAACATAACGGCGGTGCGAAAACGCACGATTTTATTGTTAAAAATGTTGAACGTGCTGCTGGACCTCAGCAACTGGAGCTTCGCTGGAATGGCAAGCCGCTGAAATCAGATAACTCCGGAAGCAGCCTGGTGGAAGTGCCTGCAGTTGGCAATTTCATCGTAATGAATGTAATGGCAATGAATGATGCTGAGCAGTACGCATCGGTTCAGTTTAGCAGCCCGTTAGCCGTAGGCCAGGAACTCTCCGGCCTTATAACCATATCCAACCAGGCAGACATTACTTACAGCATCAATGGAAGCGAAGTAAAACTTTACACTGGTGATAAACTGGATGGAAATTATACAGTAAATATTAATCCGGGTATCAAAAATATGTGGGGTGATACGCTGCAAAAGACCTTCACCTCAAATGTCTTTTTTGAAAACAGGATGCCTTCGGTAAAGATCCAGGGACGGGGAAATATTCTTCCGGGGACTGGGCGGCTCGTTCTTCCGTTCGAAGCGACAAATCTTAGCGCAGTTGACATCAGCATTATCAAGATTTATGAAAACAACATTCCGCAGTTTTTGCAAGGCAACGACATTGGAGGCAGCGACGATTTGCGCCGGGTAGCAATACCGATCGTTCAGAAAACCTTGAGGCTTGACGATGATAAAACCCTGGACCTGCACAAGAAGCAGCGCTTCTCTTTGGATATTGACCAGTTTTTGAAAACAGAGCCCGGCGCAATCTATCGCGTGACAATTGGCTTCAGGCCAGCGTATTCTTTGTACACCTGCCGTAACTCGGACTCTGCATCTGAATCGAACGAAGAAAGAGAAAACGATTTTGATTATTATGAAACCGCAAACAGCATAGATGATAACGACGATTTCTGGAGCCGGTATGATAATTATTATCCATTCGGTTTCAATTGGGAACAACGGGATAATCCCTGCAGAAAATCTTATTACAACAAAGATCGCTGGGCAACCCGCAACATTATCGCTTCCGGCATTGGACTCACGGCAAAGCGTGGGGGAAACAATAAAATAACGATTGCTGTTTCCGATATTTTAACTACAAAACCATTGGCCAATATTGAACTCGAAGTATTGGATTACCAACAACAAATAATTGCCAGGGCCAATAGCGACAATGAGGGTTTTGCAAATTTTGAATTGAAGAGCAAGCCATACCTGGTAATTGCAAAAAGAGGAAATGAAAAAGGATACCTGAAAATGGATGACGGCAGCAGCCTGCCCCTTAGCCGTTTCGATGTTTCAGGCGAAGAGGTGAAAAATGGAATCAAAGGATTTGTTTTTGGTGAACGGGGAGTGTGGCGTCCGGGGGATTCATTGTTTATCAATTGTATTATTGAGGACAAAGAAAGCAAGCTTCCTGAAGGCCACCCGGTTGAAATGGACTTGTTCACTCCGCAGGGCCAATTGTATAAGAAGATGGTACAGGCGAATGCCAACGATGGTTTCAATGTGTTCAAAACACAAACTGAACAAGATGCTGTCACTGGCAACTGGCTCGCCATCGTTAAGGTGGGTGGCGCTTCTTTTGAAAAGAGAATTAAGATAGAAACCGTGATGCCTAACAGATTGAAAGTAAATCTTGATTTCGGTACTGATCCTATGCTTGGGAAAAATGCTTCAAATGCGGGACAGCTTTCAGCAAAGTGGCTGTTTGGTGCGACAGCGAAAAACTTAAAGGCCAAAGTGGATGCATCTTTATACGCGAAGAAAACATCGTTTCCGAAATTCCAGGAATATACTTTTTATGATCCTACCACCAGCTACTCTACGCAGACCAAAACAATTTTTGATGGCAGTCTTGATGCGGAGGGTAATGCAACAATAAAGACAAATTTCGAAACGGATGGAAATGCTCCGGGCATGCTTAGCGCAAATCTTTTTGTAAAAGTTTTTGAACCGGGTGGAAGTTTTAGTATCGATAATGTTACGGTTCCGTACAGCCCCTACAACAGTTATGCGGGAATAAAAATACCTGAAGGACAAAAGCCCTGGGATTTTCTATTGACGGGTAAAACAAATACGGTGCAGATAGTGGATGTGGACAATCACGGAGCGCCACTTGGCGGGAACCAGGATGTGGAAGTGCAGTTTTATAAAATTCAATGGCGCTGGTGGTGGGATAACACCGGTGACAACCTGAGCAACTTCACGCAGGATCAATACAACAAGCTAATAAAAACAGAAACTGTTCATCTAAACAAGGGCAAGGGAAAATGGGATTTCAATGTGAGTGAAAATGAGTGGGGAAGATATTTGGTGCTGGTTAAAGACATCAGGAGCGGCCACAAAACCGGTGCGGTTGTTTACGTTGACGAACCGGGTTGGCAAAGTCGTGATAACATGGATGATCCCACCGCCGCGTCCATGCTTTCATTTACGGCTGACAAACAAAAATACAATACGGGCGATAACGTTACCCTCACCATCCCCAGCAGCAGAGGTGGGCGGGCGTTGATTAGCATCGAATCTGGCAGCAAAGTGTTGCGAACTTTTTGGCAGGAAACTGATGCAGGACAGACGATCGTAAAATTTAAAGCCGAAAAAGAAATGGCTCCCAATGTTTATGTAAATGTGAGCCTGCTGCAACCCCATGCTCAAACAGTCAACGACCTGCCGATAAGAATGTATGGCGTGCTTCCCATATTCGTGGAGGATCAAAATACTATTTTGAAACCGGTGATAAATATGGCTGCTTCTATTCGGCCAGAGCAACCTTCAACGGTAACTGTTAGTGAACAGAATGGGAAAGCGATGACCTATACAATCGCCATTGTAGATGAAGGCTTGCTTGATTTAACCAGATTTAAAACGCCAGATCCGCACAGTAGTTTTTATGCTCGGGAGGCTTTGGGCGTAAAAACTTGGGATTTATTCGACAATATTGTTGGCGCTTGGGGTGGCGATTTGATGCGCATTTTAAGCATCGGTGGTGACGGAAATATCAACAGAAATGTTGACCCCGCAAAGGCAAACCGATTTAAACCTGTGGTAACCTACATGGGTCCTTTTACTTTAAAAGCAGGCGCAAAAGCTACTCATCAATTTAAATTGCCACAATATATTGGGGCGGTAAGCGCAATGGTGGTTGCTGGGCAAGATGGTGCTTATGGTTTTGCAGAAAAAAGTGTACAGGTAAAAAAACCGTTGATGATTTTGGCAACTTTGCCACGAGTTGCTGGTCCGGGCGAGACTTTTAGGTTGCCGATTACGGTTTTTGCAATGGATAAAAACATCAAAAATGTAACCTTAGAAATCCAGACCAACGGACTATTTAATTCAACAAACGCCAAGCAAACGATTAGTTTTTCTGAGGTTGGAGAGAAAATGGCTTTCGCCGAAATA
>JBBSPT010000289.1:0-4239 GCA_038258515.1 Chitinophagales bacterium
AGTAAAAATAGAATTGTTGATATAACTAAACGATGAGCCCCGTAAACGAAATACACCTCCGTGGTAAGGAACCACGGAAGCGTATTTCCGAAATGGATATTATCTATTGCTGCCCACCAATACCACCCGATCCTCCATTCAATCTTTTGCTTTCTTCGTCGGCTGCCGCCTTTCTTTGTCTCGCAGCTTTTACTGAAGAATTGCCAAAGCGATAAGAGAAATTCACTTTCAATTGTTGGCTTTCAAAATTACCGCTTGCCACCAGGTGGCTTCCACCGAAGTCACTGGTACCTTGCCAATGCAGTGTATTGAAGACGTCTGTAAAGCTCAGCTTTAAGTTACCGTTTCCTTTAAATAATTTCTGTTGAACGCCGGCGTCTACAAATCCAAGAGACTTGCTTTTAAATGTACCACCCCACACCGTTGGCGAATTATAAAATCCTGACAGCTCAAATGAAAGTCCCTTTTTTGCGGTAAAAGTCTGCTGGGTATAAATTGAGAAGGCATCCACGTTCAGGTCGATCGTTTTACCTGTTCCGAAGTCTGCGCGGTAAGCCGAATGGTAGCCATTAAAAGTGGCAAATGCGCTCCACCATTTTGTAATAGTAACCGGCGCACTAATATTCAGGCTGTATATATTTTGCGTAGCGAGATTCTTTTGGGTGACAAATGCTTTGTTTCCCAGCGTATCTATGATCTGCGCAAAAAAGTCTTTGATGTGACTATAACTCACGGAGGTCACATACCTGTAAAGAAATGTGTGTGAAAGCTGAAAGCTGTTAGTGTATTGCGGATTTAAAAAAGCATTTCCCTTCATATAAGTAAGCTCGTCAAGTTTATCTTCAAAAGGATTCAGGTTTTGATAGCTGGGACGATCGATACGCCTGCTGTAACTAAGGTTCAACGAATTTTTTTGGTTTACCGCGTAAGTGATTGCACCACTCGGGAAGAAATCCGTATAGTTCCTTTTTACAAGATCGTCAGGTTGTGGAGTGTTGCTTGTAAGATCACCTTTGCTCTTTGTGTTCTCCATTCTCAAACCGGCCTGTATCGATGTCTTCACGCTCATCGGTCGATTATAATTTACATACAAGGCGTTTATCTTTTCGTTATAATCGAAACGATTGCTGCGATCGGGATCTTTTACATTGGTATTGCCATAAACATTATAGAAGTCGAAGGTGTTTTTAGTTTTCACATCAGAAATCTTACCACCAAAACCTAATTTGCCTTTTTGAAAAGGTTGTTCATAATCTATCTTTACAGTGTAGATGTCAATATCGGTTGGTGTGTTGTTCCTGTAAATCCGGGAATCCAATAATATATCAGTAATGGGAGTCCTGTAATAATTCGGCTGGTAGCTACTTCCCCGCCTCCTGAAATTCACAAAGTCTGCATCGACGTTCAGCTCTTTTCCATTTGTTTCTGCATAGCGGTAGTTGATGTTATAATCCACATTACTCCGCGTGCCTGGCAATTCATTTCCTGCATATAAGATCCTGGTGGGAACTCCTGTGTTCTCGGGAATAATTTCCGTTCTGCTCGTGTTGTTGCTTTTCGAGTCACTGAAATTTGCAGTGACCATCACTCCGATGATATTATTTTTATCAATAGAATAATCAGCGCCGCCCTTTACATTGTGGCTTGTGTTATCCCCGAGGTTTACGCTATGCTGATCGTAGATACTATCTTTCTGTACCCGGTAGAGGTTAAAAAGATTTCTTGACTTACCAAAATTGTTACTGTAGTTACTGAAGAAGTTTACTTTTTTATTCCGGTAATTAAGGCTCAATGAATTATTGTACTTGGGATAATAACCAAATCCAACACCGGTAGAAACGTTTCCGTTAGCTCCATAGTTTTTATTTTTCTTCAACCTGATATTTATAATACCTGCATTACCGGAAGCGTCATATTTCGCGGATGGATTGGTGATCATTTCAATCGATTCGATGTCAGCAGAATTAATAGAACGTAAATAGGCTGCAAGATCTCCACCGCCCATTTGTGTTGGCTTTCCATCAATATAAATCTTTACACCATTCTTTCCCTGCATTGAAATATTGTCGTCTTTATCTACAGATACTCCGGGTGACTTCTGTAAAAGCTCGAAGGCATTGCTTCCGGTAGCATTGATACTGTTTTCTACGTTAAACACTGTCTTATCAGCCTTTACTTCTATCATTGGTTTCTTTGCCTGTACCGTTATATTGGCAAGCGCAGTACTGCTCTGTGAAAGCATTAGAGGCGACGCAGCAAACTCCTGCCCCTCAATGACCGAAAACTTCTCAGAATAATTTTTATCATGTCCTACTGATGTTGCCGAAAGCAAATAACTTCCCGGTTTGATCGCTAACATTTGATAATTTCCATTGTCGCCAGTCACCGCTGTTTTGGCCAAAGACGAATCGGCTGCATTCAATAGAAAGACTGTCGCGGCAGACAGAGGCTTTTTTGCGTCATCAATAATTTTTCCATTTACTCCTGCAGGAGACTGTGAAAACGAATGAAAGGATGCGGAGAAAAGAACGGTAAAGAATAAAATCTGTTTCATAATCAGTTCGAAAATTATTATTTAATTTTTCGCACGCAAATGTAGGCGATTAAGTTTTTGTCGTAGTCCGATTTCTATCAAACGGATAATTCCATATTTAAACGGTAAAAAATTGTCCTGGCAAAGTAAGAGTCCTGGCAATTTGTATCACAAATAATATTAAGCTATTTGCTACGATGGATATGGACTTTGTATTTTTGCAATGCAATTAAAAGAGTATCGATCCGGCGCAAATTAGTTAGCATAACCGGTTACCCCCTGACCTGATGGAACCCAATCGGTAGACCGATTTGTAGCATGCGTTCACAATTGAAAAATATAATTATGTATAAAATTCTTTTTTCGATTTGCATAATGTCTCCCTTTTTCATCGCATCTTGTACATCGTCCGAAAATGAACCAACCGAAAATCAACAGCATGCACAATTAGAAAAATTAAATAAACTCCTGAGAGATTCTGCCTTTACGGTTAGAATTGCTTTGAAGCAAGATTCTGTATACCAGGCTTCTCAACATGCCGCAGCAACATCGCTACCCCTCAAGGACAGCGTTATACCAAAAAGCTTTAAGGAAGAAAAGATCGCAATCAACCTCGCCGGTTTCCTTGCCCTGGAATGCGGTATTGGGGCATTGATACAACGCGAAGGAGGAACGCCTGTGGAATGGATGCAAAGAATCGTGAACCAAAACCTGGACTCGTCTTCGATCTTATTGCTGAACCGCTTCGCAAATGCTACCTGGAAAGCAAGTCAGCCGTTCAGGAGTTTATCAAGGATTAGGCGGGATAATTTTATTGTTGCCAACTTCCTGAGTGAAGAGGAAACAAGGAAAGATTATGACCAGGTAAGAGGAGCCGCTTACATGCTACTCGATACGATGATGAAATTGGGTGATGAATCAAAAGAAGAACAGGTAGAAATGATCAGCAGGCTGATGAAGAACAAAAGTTTCATGACTGATGTGGCAAAGCACATGGAGGCTTCTTACTATGAAGCGCTGAAGCAAACAGTTCCTGAATTCATTTCACCGGAAGATGAAAATAAGACAGTTGAAAAAAGCGCATTCGAAGAACAGGTTGCAACAAGGGTTGCAGGGTTTTATGCGCTGGAGTGTGGCGTTAGTTATCTTGTGACCGCTGAAAAGAAGCTCCCGGTTGACATTTTGAAATCAATAGAAGATGGATCGATCACTCAACAAGACAAAGAGTTATTAGAACGTTTTGCCAATGCAACCTGGAAAGCGGGGCAGGCTTTTCGAAGTCTTGACCGCATCGAGAGAAGCAGCTTCACTCCATTCAGTCTTTTGTCCGCAGAAGAAGTAGAAAAGGACTGGGTACAAATTAAGTCCGCCGCCTCGTTCTTACTGAAATCATTTAACCCTACGATTAAATGATAATCGCTACATGAAATATATTTTAGAATTTCTGCATTGAAATAATGCTCTTTCCCTTCTGCGTTTACATTGCGGCATTTATAATCTTACGGATGGCCACAAGCTGATTTGAAAATGTTTTCTATTCAGCTTGACTTTTTTCTAATCTTCTTGCCTAAAGTCATGGTTATTCTAATCCTTTCCACTATGTTTGAGCGAGACAACTCCTATCCGAAAAAAATTGCTGCAGAAACACATTTAGAATTCCTGGCGATATAAAAGCCAGAGTGCTTTCCTGTCTCAAAAGCTCTAAT
>JBBSPT010000290.1:0-4221 GCA_038258515.1 Chitinophagales bacterium
CCTAAATATTTGGTCCTTTGGCGACATATTCTTTACAAGTTTTTCCATCTTGGTCTGTTCATTGCAGTCTATAAATAGATATCGATGTGATGGTTGTCTGTCGGGGCACTTCAAATTCAATTTCAGTAATTTTACCCTTTAAAAAATTTTTTATGACCGATAGAATGTATGACTTTGGAATGGTTGGGTTGGGCGTTATGGGAAGTAACCTTTTAATGAATATGGCCGACCATGGGTTTGCTGTAATAGGCTATGATAAAAATCCGGATAAAACGAAACTTTTTGAGACTTCTGCTGACCCCGGCTCAATTGTTAAAGGTGTCAACAAGTTGCAGGAGATGATTGTGCTATTAAAACCTCCAAGAAAAATCATGATGCTTGTGCCTGCAGGTATACCTGTGGACAGTGTTATTAGCGATCTTGTTCCATTGTTGTCAGAGGGAGATATCATCATCGATGGCGGGAATTCTCACTATACCGATACGCTGAGGAGGATTGAAATGCTGCAGAGTAAGGGTTTTCATTTTATGGGCATTGGTATATCCGGTGGCGAGGAAGGAGCCAGGAAAGGCCCTAGCATTATGCCGGGCGGAGACCCGGAGGCCTATAAAGAAATAGAACCCATATTGAAAGCAATTGCTGCCAGAGTTGATGGAGACCCTTGTGTGGCCTATTTAGGGGAAAATGCTGCAGGACATTATGTAAAAATGGTGCATAACGGTATAGAATATGCCATTATGGAATTGATCAGTGAATGCTATGATCTTTTACACAACGGTAAGAGCTATTCCAATGAAGATATTCACAAGGTATTTTCGAAATGGAACAAGGGCGAAATGAAGTCATTCCTGTTAGAGATTTCGGCAGCCATTTTCCAGGTGAAGGATGAAAAGGTCACCGAAAAGTATCTCGTGGATATGATTCTTGACAGGGCAGGCGCTAAGGGAACGGGTAAGTGGACATCCCAGGAAGGACTTGATCTTGCGATGCCGATTCCCTCTATCGACACAGCAGTAATGATGCGAAATCTTTCATCGCTTGTTGCTGAAAGAAAAAAGGCTTCAGAGATTTATGATCACGCGTTTCACGATATAGAAATTGACAAAGACATTTTTGAAACGCAATTGTTTGACGCTCTTTATTTTTCTATCGTTCTTAGTTACATCCAGGGCCTCTCTTTGCTCTCAGTGGCGTCGGAAGATTTGAAAATGGACATTCCCATGAAGTCTGTCGTAGATGTTTGGCGTGGCGGCTGTATCATTCGTTCTGGTTTCCTTGAAATCTTCAAAAAGTCGTACGAACGATCAAATTACAGAAACCTTTTGCTGGATGAGAACATTGCAAAATTGCTGATTCCAAAGCTTGATGGACTTCAGAAAACAGCGTCACTGTCAGCGCTCAATAATTTCCCGTCCGCAGGGCTGATGGCAGCGCTCAATTATTTTAGCGCTTACCGGAGAAGGCTATTGCCAACTAATCTGATCCAGGCTCAACGGGATTTCTTTGGGGCACATACTTATCAGAGGGTAGACCGCGAAGGAGTTTTCCATTCGGAATGGGCAACCTCCTCTGAAACAGTTTCCACAAAATCATTGGACACAAATTAACTTTCATGCTCGACTACAAGAAAATATCATCCACAATAATTTTCATTTTTGGTGGAAGCGGTGATCTTAACTATAGAAAATTGAACCCCGCATTGTTCAATCTTTTTATTGACGCCGCCATGCCCACTCAATTTGATATCATCGGTATTGCAAGAACAGAATACGGTGAAGCCGAGTACGAGAAACATCTGAAAGAAGGAATAGATAATTTCTCAAGAAGGAAAGGCACGGCGGACCAATGGAAGGAATTTGCACAACATCTGGACTACTTTGCAATGGACCTGACAGATTCAAAAGATTATAAAAAGATAGAGAAGATCGTGAATGATAAGGAAAAGGAATACAACGATCGTCCGAATCTTATCTTTTACATGGCTGTCGCTCCCCAATTAGTTGAACCTATTGTAAAGAACCTGGGGAAATTTAATTTTTGCAAGGATATAGCAAATACCAGGGTGGTCGTTGAAAAGCCTTTTGGTCACGATCTGGAGAGTGCTGTAGCGATGAATAAAATGTTAAGACAGTTTTTTGACGAAGATCAAATTTTCAGAATAGATCATTACCTCGGAAAAGAAACTGTCCAGAATATTCTTGCATTCCGGTTTGCAAATGCAATGTTTGAGCCACTCTGGAACCGTCATTACATCGATCATGTACAGATAACTGCAACTGAAACTGTGGGAGTGGAAGGTCGTGGCAGTTACTATGAGAGTTCAGGAGCCATGCGTGATATGGTCCAGAATCACATACTGCAATTGGTTTGTATGATTGGAATGGAACCACCTACGTCTTTTGATCCGAATGAAATCAGGAACCGGAAAGTAGATGTACTTCATGCTCTCAGAAAAATTGCTCCTGAAGAAGTGCAGGAATACGCAGCGCGTGGGCAATATGCAGGAGGATGGATGCACGGCGAAAAGGTGGAGGGGTACAGGGACGAGAAAAATGTTTCGCCGGAATCTGGTACAGAGACTTTTGCTGCTGTAAAATTTTATATTGAAAATTGGCGCTGGCAGGGAGTTCCTTTTTATGTAAGAACTGGAAAACGTCTGCATGAAAAGAATACCACCCTTACCATTCAATTCAAACCTGCTCCGGCTTTTGCTTTTCCTAAAGAGGCCTCTGAAACCTGGAGACCAAACCGGCTTTCAATCAGCATTGCTCCGGAGATGGATATTTGTTTGCGCTTTCAATCCAAACGTCCCGGCCAGGCGATGATACTTTCTCCTGTCGATATGATTTTTAATTACAAGGACGAATATGATGGCGAAGAGCCGGAAGCTTATGAAACATTGCTCTACGATGTAATGGAAGGCGATGCAACGCTATTTATGAGAGCCGACCAGGTAGAAGCAGCATGGAGCGTGGTGATGCCAATCCTTAATGTATGGGGTGCGAGAAAGCCGATGGACTTTCCAAACTACTCACCGGATTCATGGGGTCCCGAAGATGCGGAAGCTCTTATCGCAAGGGATGGGCATAATTGGGCAACTAAACCTGTCAAAAGGAAATCAAAAAAATGAATATAAAAGTTTTTCCGTCAGAGGTTGATGTATGTGAAGCGCTGGCCGGGTGGACATGCGACCTTATCAGCAAAACTCTCAGGGACCAGGAGTATTTCACCCTGGCACTTTCCGGAGGAAACACTCCAAAAATTTTATTTCAAAAATTATCGTCGAAGAAATATAATGATAAAGTAGATTGGAAAAGGGTGCATATTTTTTGGGGTGATGAACGAATGGTTCCTGCGGATGATGAAAGAAACAATGCAGGAATGGCATTCAAAAACTTATTGCAACATACAGATGTGCCCCATGAGAATGTGCATAGAATTCGCGTGGACATTGAGCCATTATTTGCCGTTGAAGATTATGAACACAGGCTGCATAATTATTTCGACAATAGGGTCAGTTCTTTCGATCTCATATTTTTAGGTCTCGGAGAAGATGGGCACACGCTTTCTTTGTTTCCCGGTTCAGACGCAATCGGAGAAAATAAAAACTGGGTGAGTCTCGCGTTCAATGAAAAGCAGGAAGCAAGGGTAACATTGTTGCCTGCGTTGGTTAACAAATCGTCCTTCATCGTTTTTCTGGTTACCGGTAAAAAAAAGGCGGACATCGTTCATCGTGTCCTTGAAGGAGTGTATCAGCCCGAAGTGCTACCGGCACAAATTATAAAGCCTTTGAATGGAGAATTAAATTGGTTCCTGGATAAGGATGCCGCACAAAAGTTGAAGCAGTGATTTTTTTCTTTAATTATTGTACGGTATTTCTTAATTTAATTGACTGTTTTAGTTAGGGGTATATAATATAATAGTAGCGTTTTCGAAAATTTTTTTATTAATCTAAAAATTTCCTTTATGTCTCTTTTTGGATTTTTGATTCTCTTGCTTGTCGCGGCCATCTGTGGAGGCATTGGCCAGGCAATTGCGGGATATGACCTCGGCGGATGCCTTGTCTCAATAGTTGTTGGTTTTATTGGAGCATACATAGGGATATGGGTTGCAGACAAAATGGGGCTGCCGCGCTTTTTCGAAATAAGTATTGATGATAAACCATTCCCGATCATTTGGGCAGTGATCGGATCAGCCTTGTTTACATTCATCGTTGCCCTA
>JBBSPT010000291.1:0-4221 GCA_038258515.1 Chitinophagales bacterium
GACGGTCCCGCTTCCAGCAAGCAAACCTTCAGGCCTGCCTTTGCAAGAACATAGGCAGCCATGCCGCCGCCTGCGCCTGATCCCACAATTATTGCATCGTATGTTTTCGGCTTTTTTTTAATTTGTAAGGGGTCGCCCATATTTTATTTTTTTTTGTAAAAACAATTTTGAAATGTTGAAAGAAGGTCAACGGGGGATGTTCGGTATATTGAAAAAAGTAAACCAATCAAACGTGAAGTGATATTTTTCCGGGACTATTTTTGAAATAAAATCGCTGGCAATATACAAATTGTTTGGAGTGAAACTTTCAATTTGAAAATTTAGGGATATAAAATTTTCAATCCCGGGTATGAAAAGAAAGTTTGAACCGGGATTCGTGGCCGGGATCATTGCTCATTCCAGGTTGTTCAATCTTAAAAAGTTAAGGGATATTGACCGCAGTATCTCTATTTTTGCGATCATAACTGAGTTAACAATATTTGGTAAAATTCTTAAAAGAGAATGAAAAATAATTTTGAATGAATAAGCGTATTGGTTTGACGGTCATCTCATGCTCACTATTAATCGTCATGAGTTGTCACAAAAGAAATTATCCTGCAAAAACCTCCGGAAAGAAGATAGAAAATGGTAGTGATGCAGTCAATGAAAGAAATGAGGCAAAATCCGAAAAGAAAACTCTTTCGGTCCGGAAGCCGAAAGTTGCAGTGGCCAAGGTTATCACCGTGGATGACAACGCAGCCCATAAAAGTGTTGATGGCAGGCTCTACTATGATGTGCTTGGAAGGCGCTATTGGAAAAACTACAATGATGGGAAATATTATCTTTTCAATAAGGCGATGTATTCAGATCCCGCTTTTAAACCAAAATAAATATTGGAATTTAATCTTTCCTGATTCCAGTCGCATAACACTTTTCAGGCGCTCTTTTTTAAAAGAATGCAAAAGTTGTCATGAATTCTTTTCCCTATAAATAACGGCAGTTTCTGCGTGATTTTTTCTATCCCGAATACCAGTTTTTTTGGCAGGATCTTCAGCAGCAGGTTCATTTTCATATGACCGTGTGTGAGAGGATTCGTATAGTATTTTGCGCTTATAAGTTCCAGGCCAGCCTGCTCTGCGAGCTTTGGTATCTCGTCAACATGCAAGAGAAAGATGTGACCATTTGAGTTAGGCTTGAACTGTTTGGATTCGAAGATTTCAGGATTTTTAAATTCTGAAAATTTGGGAAGCCTGGTATTTTGGAAATAGCTCCCCAGGGGTGTGGAAAGCACAATATGTCCTCCCGGCTTTACCAATGTTGCAAGGTGGCGCAAGAACTCGTCAGGATGGGCCACATGCTCTATGATCTCAGTAGCCAATATCACATCAAACAAATTTTCAAATTCAAGTTCAAATACATTCCCCGGTTTATATTTTACAATGCCTTTCTCTCTCTTCATTTCCACGTATTCAGCGAGGTCAGGAAACATATCATTCCAGGTGACCTCGTAGCCCATTTCCGCAAGTTTCAATGTAAAATTTCCGGAGGCGCCGGCAACATCGAGAATTTTGTCCCCGGGATTTGCTATGCTGTTTATCAGTGACAGCACGTGATTGCGCCTGTTCTGATACGAATAAATGTATCCGCGGTCTTTGCCGATATGATCGTACACCTCGATGAGATCGTACCGGTAAATATCTTTCCAGGTTTTCTTCCAGTCGTCCTGTTTATAAATCCGCTTCATAGAATTTTTTTTCTAAAACGAAAGAAAAGCAATTAATTGGATTTGTTTTAGTTTTTGTGAAGATTTATTTACTAAAGCCCATCCTCAAATTAAACCTCATCATTATGTGTTTAAAACTAACAGGCACTAAAAATCAACCATCAATTGCCGGGTATCTAACAATTTTTTAAATGGTCAGGCAGAATTCGGAACTTCTTTTAATAGCTGGTCTTCTGTCGGTGTGTCAAACAGTGGTCCCGGTATCTCTGCTTTCTTTGGTTTTTTCTTCAACACCACTTCAAAAAGATCAGATCGGCGATCTTTCAAATTTTGCACACTTCCATGATTATGAAGCGCTTTAAGGGATAAAAGGTCAACGTCTGAGATGATAATCATTTCGGTATTGGGAGTTGCTTCAGCCTTCACGCCATTCACGGGAAAAGCGAAGTCAGAAGGAGTGAGCACTGCGGCCTGGGCAAACTGGAGATCCATGTTGGTAACTTTCGGAAGGTTCCCGACATTTCCGGCGATGGCCACATAGCATTCGTTTTCTACGGCCCGGGCTTGTGCGCAGAAGCGAACACGGTTGTAAGCATTTTGTGTATCGGTCAAAAATGGAACGAAAAGGATTTGCATGCCCTGGTCGGCAAGTATCCGCGAAAGCTCAGGAAACTCAACATCATAGCAAATAAGTATGCCAATTTTGGCGACGTCGGCCTGTATTACGGCAACTTTATCACCGCCGGAAATTGCCCATTCGTATTCTTCCGAGGGAGTGATATGTATTTTGTGCGAATATTCGATTTTGCCATTGCGATGGAAAAAGTAGGAGGTGTTATACAAATGATCATCCTCGATCATAGGCATGCTTCCACCAACGATGTTCACATTGTAGGAAATGGCCAGTTTCGAAAACTCTTCGACTAGTTTTGGGGTAAATTTTGCAAGTTCCCGGATCGCCTGAACAGTTGGAAGGTGATTAAATTCTCCTAGAAGGGGAGTGTTGAAAAGTTCAGGAAATAAAATAAAATCGGAGCCGTAATCGCTTACTGCATCTACAAAATATTCTACGCTTTGCAGCATGTCATCTATTTTTTTGTATGGACGCACCTGCCATTGCACACAACCAATCCGCACGGTAGGTTTGGATCCGACCATCATTTTTTGCTCCACCTCATAATAGATATTGTGCCAAACCAGGAGCGTGGCGAATCCCATCGATTCATTGTCTTCAGGCAAATAATTTTTGCTTATAAGCTTTACCTGGAAGTCGTTTGCAAGCTGAAAGCTTAAAGTGGGATCATGAATCTCTCTCCTTTTAACACTTTCAATAAATTCATTTGGCGACATTCTATCAGAGTACAAGTGATACGATGGAATTCGGCCACCAGCAATAATTGCCTTTAAATTCAATTGCCTGCAAAGGTTCTTCCTCGCCTCATAAAGACGCCGGGCGAGACGCATACCACGGTATCTTGGGTCTATAAAAACCTCGATGCCATATAGCACATCGCCAACTTCATCGTAAGTATCGAACGTATAATTTCCCGTGATCTCCTTGTAGGAATGCTTGTCGCCAAAGTCGGCATAATTTAATCGTAAGCACAACGCACATCCCGCAACCTTTCCGTCAACAACCACTGCAATTTGTCCTTCAGGAAACATTGAGATCAGCCGGGTTAAAGATTCTTCTTTCCAATACTGTCCCCCCATACTTGCATACGCTTTTACCATCGCCTCTTTGAGTTCTTTATAATCGTCTATGGACAGCAGCCTGACTTCTATTGATGTATTCTCCATAAATTTTTTTTGAGTTTTTTATTGAACAAAATATACCAAAATTTAAGTTGTGTATTGTAAAAATATGATCAACGGGTTCATTTGGCCTTTTAGGGAGAGAGAGTGAACATTGCAAATGGAAAGAAAAAATTGAACAGTAAGACGATGCAATGAAGTCAATCCATAAAATAAAAGAGTCGAATGAAAAAAGTCAGCCCATAAGAACTGAATTAAGAATTTTAATAGGAGGTATTATTTGCAGATGCTAAAAGTTTTTTCCTCCAAATTCATTCGGCGGAAATCCAGTCTGAAATATTTCCACTTCAATAGATTCTAAAAATCGTTTTCTGTTTATCGCTCATTTCTATGCACGGCTTTCGAATTCCTTTCTTATAATATTTAATGCAGCGCCGGCTTTAAACCATTTAATCTGCTGCTCGTTGTAGGTATGATTTACCAGGAATTTATCGGATGTGCCGTCTTTATGATTCACGATCACAATGAGTGGCTTGTTCTCGGCGAAAGAAGTCAATCCCGTTATATCGATTTCATCATCCTCACAGATCTTGTCATAGTCATCCTTATTATCAAATGTTAGTCCCAGCATCCCTTGTTTTTTCAAATTGGTTTCATGAATTCTGGCAAATGATTTCACAAGCACGGCTCTCACGCCGAGATGTCGCGGTTCCATTGCAGCATGTTCACGCGATGAACCCTCTCCATAGTTTTCATCTCCAACA
>JBBSPT010000292.1:0-4219 GCA_038258515.1 Chitinophagales bacterium
CAATATTGATCATCAGAAATTTTCAGTAAGTAATGTTGATAAAAGGGTTCATCTTTATGAAGAGGAAAGGCTGTATTGAATTGCGTTCGCATCCATTGCATTGCCTCTTCCTCACTGCACCCTTTGTCGCTGAAATCCAGTTCCGAAATTTCTAACAGGTCATTTTTTTCGCTGAGAAAGAAAACGGGTTCAGCCATGCCAACGTCAAAACTCATTCTGAAAGCATCGAAGGCCTGCAACCCTGAAGCAACGACTTCACGAAACAAATCTTTATTCAAATTTCCCTTCAACCTGATGAAGCCCCCGATATTATAATGAGGGCTGGAAAGATCCAGCAACTGATCAGTGTACACGTCAAGCTGAGCCGGATGTAGCGGAAAAATAGCGGGATCGTCTTTCATTCTTTATTCACTAAAAAGGCAGCAATGAGTTTTCTCAATTATGCAGGTAAACCCATAATTTATTTAAACGCATTTTTTTATTTTTATCACGTATTCATTCCCATGAATAAGACAAGTATTAAGTTCTAAGACTCAATTAATTCAACTTCTTCAACTTGTGATGCTTGCTTTGCGTACAATAATTCCTTTTCGCCAAATAATCTCTCAGCAATCATTCCGCGCTCACGGCATAGGTTTACCAGTTTATTCGATTGAACTATTGGGTTTGATTCATCCGTGTATTTAATACTGCTGATAAATTCGCACCATGGCTCCTGTCCCATCGCATAAACATAGATTTCTTTAGGATGGAATATGTCGACTAAAGACATTCCCTTGATGCAATCGGAACCCGCAAGCCTCCTGCTGCCATCCATGTCGCGTGCAAGCTTCTTCGTGAGCAAAGGACCGTATAGCCAGGTGAGTGGGGCGCCGTCACATTCCATTCCAATAAACATTACATCCACATCTCCGGTCTGGTCGTGAATATGTTTGTAAAGCCTGGCCTCAATAATTCTTGAATCGGCCAGGAAAAGGAGTTTAAATTGCCCGATTTTGACAAGATAACAGCTCTTGGTAAGAATGTTCAAATCAGAATGCTCGCCTATAAAAGGAAGCCCGGTGATAATGGCATCTTCAAAATGAATCGTTTCCATTTCATCGACAGCAAAGACATTTTTAAATCCGATATTATCAAACATTAATTTCAAATCCGGATCTTCAAGGCGTCCACTATTGGTTCGCGGAACAATTAGATTTTTAATTTTATGCCTTAGTGGTAAAAGCGTTTCAAACAATATATGATCCTGGTGGTTGTGAGTTATTAGCACGTAGTCGATAACGTCAGGCAAATGAGAATCAGAGAAATGATCAACAGCACATTCGTAGCCATAGTAGCTAATAAGCGGATCCACGAGTATGCTGATGTCCTTTGTTTCTACGAGGATGCATGCGTGTCCAAAATATCTCATCCTGATTTTGTCTCCTGTATATTTTTCATACACGGGAGCAGGGTTTTCATCAAATAAAGATTCAAACAGCGCGTCATCTTTTTCAGCAACTCCTAAAATAGATTTTATGTAGCTCAGTGTTTGCGGTTCGCGCTTCATCTTTGCAAGTGCATCAATACCTGGATGATCGAAAGGAATATCCATGTGCAATACGTTCGGCTCATTTAGCCGTGGAGTGCTTAGCACGAATGGACGTTCATCATTTTCTGTAATCCAAAACGCCATACTTTGTGAGCCCTTGTTATAGAGAGCACTCTTGTACAACAGCGACTCGAAAAATCTGAAGCCAGGATTGTTCTGACGATCATAAAAAAGCTCGACGTAACCTTTCAGAATCTCCGGCACTTTAGGATAAAGATCCTCCAGGCCGAATCCTTTTGCTTCTGTCGCCAGCATTTTGTCCAAATCTTTCACGGCTTTAGCAAACTGAATCTGCTTGTCATGTTTTTCCATGGACTTTTTCTGCAATGCTTCCACTTCATCTATACGGCCGCCACCAAGATCCATGAATGGTCCGCCTTTCATCTTAGGATTCAAACAAGCCTCGGCGTGAATTGAAGGAGCAGATAAATATGAATCGATGATTGTTAAATGTCTTCCATTGATATTCATCGCAGCTGTCGCAGGTGAAACTAAATGGCTCCATGCATACCAATTGTCCACCAAAGGTTCCATTACGACATTTGGCTTTAGGTACATTTTTTTCTCACTCATAATTGATAAACTTTTGTGTTTGTAAATAATTTATTTTTAAAAATTTGAATTATCGCTTCTGTGTGCTCGTAAATAAAAAAATGATTTCCACCAAAGCGCCTAAATTCCACTTCATGCATTGTTTCTTTCTGCCATAATTCTATATCGGAAATTTCCATATCTTCTTCAGTGCCCGTGATTACGGTAATTGGGACATCTAATGCAGCGCAGCATTTATGATTGTAGCTTTCACTGACCTTAAAATCCGCCCGAAGAATAGGTTCATAATATTCCAACAAATCGTCGTTCTCTAATATTTCATCAGGCATCCCTTTTAAATCTTTTAACTCCTGTATAAATTCCGGATTGGAAAGTAGATGTCTTTTTCTTTCACCCCTTGAGGTTGAAGCTGGTCCCGTAGTTCCTGAGATAAACAAATGAGCAGGAAGTTTGCGCCCCGTTTCAACAATCCTTTTTGTAAGCAGGTAACCCAGAAGTCCTCCAAGACTGTGTCCATAAATAGCATAATCTCCGGCTGTTGTTACAGAACAAAATTGAGCGTACAAATCCTCCATTAACACTTCAGTGTCGTCCATCAAAGGCTCTCTGATCCGGCTGCCCCTACCCGGATATTCCAGGCAAATAATATTTAGAAACGATGGCGCTGCTTCTTTAAGCAACCGATAGGAATACTTGTTTCCTCCAGCGAATGGGAGACATACTATATTCATCTTTGATTTCATGACCGTCTCATTTTATTTAGAAATTGGCGTTTACAGCCATCAGTCTTTTCAAGGAATGAGATCTTTAAATGGGAATTCAAGATGGATTGGATAGCTTCACCGATTGAGAATAATCATCCCTCGCAATAATAGAAATCATTTATTTGGATTTCAAACTATCGGATTTCAGGGCGGCACTTAAAGAATAGGTTCGTGCAAAACCACAAACTATATAGTAACAGTCCAAGATTGTCAAAACTGTTATCAGCGTTTTTCAAATATATTAACTAACCCGTGGAATTTATAATATTTCTATTGAAGAATGACACCGGTTCAAGAGAATCGATTCATTTCCCTTTCAACCAAAAAAAACTTCTTTTATCCTAATTTCAGACTCCTTTGCATTAATACATACATGTGATGCATAATTTTGATCCACCACTATTCCGGTCAAATACCAAAAATCATTGTCCCATGCTATCATGTCGTTCTGAAAACTCACTTTGCTCAGTGGAACGGAAAGTCCTTTGCCAATGGCCTTTAAAAATGCTTCCTTTTTTGTCCATAGATTATAAAACGAACGTAAGCTGTCATTGGATTTCTGGATGTTTTCCATCTCTTCAGTCGAAAACTCACGATCAAAATCTCTCAACGGTATATCCTTAATTTCTTCTATGTCTATTCCAATTCTTGCGTCATCACTAAAAGCACAAATAACAAACTGCCCGGAATGCGAAATATTGAAGTCGGGTCCTGCCGGGAAAAACGGTCTGTTAAAAGTTGTAAACTGTAAATCCTTTAGTGAGCAATTATAAAGATTCAATGACTTCAGGCTCTCAACCAGCAAACATTTCGCAAGAAGTGCCCGCTGCATGTCTTCCCACTTTCGAAATTTTAAAATTTGGTACCTGGAAGAAGCCGGGATACATTGCATCAGACGGCTGATTGCGTCAGTGCTTAACCGTCCGGTCACCATGCAATAAAAAACATGTATCATATTTATCCGATGGAAGAATAAACCTGGTTCACAGGATTTGCAGGAACGAGCCGGTTGTTATTTAACATCTTAGCAGTACACGCTGCTAGAATTTTATGAATGGAAAGATTCATCTCGGCGTAGTACCTCGCATTATTTATTATTTCCGCATGATCATTTGTCAGCGCATATTCTATTGCGTTATTTAAAGCGCTCTGATTTTCCGGTTCGATCGTAATACCGCTGTTTGAGGTGTTTATTACGTCATGAAGACAAGATCCTGCACTGGCAGTCACAATAGAAACTCCACCCACTGAAAAAATCGTACTAAGTTTCGAGGGCATTGTGAGATCACTTGCTCCGTTTTTTTGCAACACC
>JBBSPT010000293.1:0-4216 GCA_038258515.1 Chitinophagales bacterium
CGGCAAATGATAATTATTTTCAAACGCATCTATCAAAGCAGAGCCAAGAAGCTTGCTGTCCTCTAAAAAACGATTGTCATTTTTTGGAATAAAAATTACCACTCCATTATGAGTATTTCTATTTTCTTCCGCATCTAAATGGATGGAGATAAAAACGTCCGCTCTTTGTTGCTCAGCAAAATTCATCCTGTCCTTTGGCGATTTGGATTCATCGGCTTCTCTTGATAGAACGATTTTTATTTTTTCGTTTTTATTCATTGCAGATATTTCCCGGGCAATTGCAAGGGTTAAATCTTTTTCGTTGATATTATTTTCTATAGCACCTGCATCATCGCCGCCATGGCCTGGATCGATAACAACTACTATCTGTTTGCCGGAGTAATAATTTAGAAGCCCGGTTGATTTTAATTTTAAAGTGAATGCGACAAACAGGAATGCAATGACTGGTAAGACCAGCAACCGGCTTATGTAAGTTACCCGTGCGTTTTTATTTTTAGTAAACATGATTAACCTTCTTTTTATTGGAGAATGAAAAAAATTATTGGTTAGAGGAAACCGCCTGTTAGGATAAACTGTTTGTAGAATCATTTCGGCAAATGCATTCACATCTTCATCTTCAAGCGCTTCTTTATCTGCGATGAATTCGTGTATCATTCCGAGTTCTTTCTGGATGATCCAAAAGAATGGATTGAACCAGCAAAAAGTCAATATAATTTTTACAAATATTTTGTCATAAGAATGTTTCTCTCTTACATGTGCAATTTCATGATTGAAAATTTGCTGGCCACGTTTTGAAAAAATATCAATGGAATTATTCCAGAAAATTGAATTGAAAAAAGAGAAAGGAGTTCCGTCCGCATCAGTTGATATTAGGTTTATTCCTTCATGCCTGGTTTGGGGATATATTTTCTTTAGGCGAAAAATTTTATAAAGAGAAAAGATAAAAATCAAAAAGAAGAGCAGTGTCAGTGCAGCATAGGTAGCCATTACCAGGGTTTCTGAATTGAAGAGCAAGCTATTGTTCTTGCTGTATTTAAAAATTATTTCATCACCACTGTTGACAGTCTGCAACAAGTTCACCACAGTTCCTTTATCTGAGCTGCTATTTCTGAAAATATTAAATTTCATCATTGGGAGTGACAACGCCAACACAACTGAGGTTAGCAAATAGAAGCGATTCCATTTATGAAACACTTTGTTTCTTAAGGCAAGAAAATAATATCCGCAAAGAATTCCGGAACAGGCTATAACTTTCAGTAAGTACCAGGCAAGAGTGATCATGGTAACTTTTATTTTTCCTTTTTCAATTGTTTTAATAACAATTCCAGATCTGCAATGCTGAGGTTATTCTCTTTCACCATCGACGAGACTGCATTGGTAAACGAGCCCTCAAAATATTTTTTCACAAGTGACTTCATGCTTCCCTTTGAATAGGAATCTTTATTGACCAGTGAATAATACTGGTGGCTACGCCCAAACACATTGATTCCGACAAAATTTTTTTCAATAAGAATTTTTAGAATAGTCGCCACAGTGTTTTGATGTGGTTTCGGATTTGACAGTTCAGCGATGATCTCCCTGAGAAAAGCTTTGTCAAGTTTCCAAATCACCTGCATGATCTGTTCCTCGGCCTTGGTTAATGTCTTCATTATGTTGATAATTTAATTCTAAATACAAAACTAAACTAAATAATTAGTTTAACAACTATTTTTTTAGTTTAACCAAAATAATTTTAACACCTACTGCTTAATTGTTGCTGACGAAATATAATTATACAATTAACTTTGCCATGATTTTTAATCGTAGTATAATCAGCATTCGCAGAAAAGTCTAACATGCCAGAATACATTATAGAGTTACAGAAAGCAAATATTTACCAGGGTGATTCGCTTATTTTAGAAGATGTAAACATCAACGTAAGCCGCGGAGAGTTTGTGTACCTGGTGGGAAAAACAGGAACTGGTAAGTCAACCTTGCTAAAGACTTTATATGGAGATATTGGTCTGAGAGAGGGAGAGGGTAAAGTGGTGGGCTATGAACTGCAGTCCCTTGATTGGAAAAATGTTCCTTATCTGCGTCGCAACCTGGGTGTGGTTTTCCAGGAATTTCAATTACTGACAGACCGCAATGTCAATGAGAATTTGAAATTCGTGTTAAAGGCAACTGGTTGGAAGGATCACAAGCTCATGGATGAAAAAATAGCGGATGTGCTGGATAAGGTTGGCCTGAAAACCAAGGGATTTAAAATGCCTTTCGAATTGAGTGGCGGTGAACAACAGAGAGTGGATATCGCACGTGCCCTACTCAATTCCCCCAGACTCATTCTTGCCGACGAACCAACCGGAAACCTGGACCCTGAAACTTCGGACGAAATTATGCAACTACTATTTCATATTAGCCGTGATTACGGAACCGCAATTGTAATGGCAACTCACGACTACCCCGTAATTTCCAAATTTCCTGCACGGACTATAAAAACCGAGAGGGGTAAAGTATTGGACAACGCTAGCATATCCATTGCATAAGTTGCATGGCGTTTTTCTTATTGTCATAAATAGAAAGAAGGATTTTTTCCCTTGCTGATATTTCTTCTTCTGGGAATGCCTCTTCAAACAATTTAGGGAGCATTGCTTGATACTGTGCTGATGTATTGGCGATTTTGCAAAGATGATCAAGACCAGTTCCTTCTATTGCGCTATCATTCGTAACCACAAATCGTCCCATAAAAAGTGCATTCAAAAGTTTTATTTTAATCCCGGTATTATTAAACGATGGAAGGATTTGGATATGCGCTTTTTGTATAAGTTCGTCCATTTCGGAAATAGATGGATCACTTATCAGACAGGTGTTTTTATTTTGATGGACAAGGTGTTCCAATCTTTGCGAAGGGTTTTTTCCGGCGATTACAAATGGGATAGAGACAACATTAAACACATTGTCGAGCAGCCACAGCACCGCTTTCTCATTTTCGCTAACAGAAAGGTTTCCATGATACAAACAGAAACTTCCTTTGCCGGTCTCCGACAACACCTCATTGTATGGTAAAAAAACCGGCAGAAATTTTATGTGTTCAGCCTTGAATTTTTCCTGATATGTTATTTTATCCTTTTCGCTAACTGCTAAAAAACAAGCCTTATTTGCAATGGCCTTTTCATAATTTTTCAGGAGCTTGCTTTCTCTGTGGAAGTATATTTTTTTAAGGATATTCTTTTCACATTTAGCAAGTTGCTCGTAATATTTGAATTCAACATTATGCAGACGCACGGTGACTTCTTTGTCTTTGAGAGCCTCATTAAACAGGAAGTAAGTGCAATGAATTCCTTCCAGTAAAATGGGATAATTATTTGCGCGAAGATTTTCCAAAAGCTTTCTATTTGCTCTAGAACTTACAATATGTGGCAATGCAAAATGAAAACTTTTTAAAAAACCTTCGCGGCGGTAGTAGGTGATTGATCTACAAAATTGCTGCAACGCAGGCTGTCTGCCGCGGCCATATTCAAAACAATGCAGGTGAACTGAAACTCCATTCTCATGAAGCGCTTTGATCTTGTAGTACAGATCATAAACTCCTCCAAAGTCTGGCGGGTAGGGCACATCGTGACAAACAATATGGAGAGCGTTGCGATCTATTTGAACAAAATTATTGGCGTGATTTAATAACAGACATTATAAAGAACAAAATTTTAAATCGAAAGTTTTCTATAAAACTCAATTAATTTTTTTTCTTCGTTTTGCCAATTATACACTTCCCGTGCTTTGAAACAATTTTCCTTTAGGCGTTGATATAATTCCTCATCCTCCAGTAGCCTGTTTAACTGTTTTGCAATATTAGCCGAAGAAAGATCATCAATCAAAAGAGCTACCTCGAATTCTCTATTTATCTCCTCGTACGCGGGATAGTTCATGCAGAGTTGAGGCACGCAAGCTTGTATGTAATCAAAAAACCTGTTCGCCAGCGAATAAAAATTACTTAGTCCCTGGTCATCGAAGAGCGTCAAACCGATAGTTGCTTCTTTCGTAAATTGATTAAGCACTGCGGGTTGCAGATTGCCCTTAAAAATAATCTTGTCTTCTAAAATATTATCAGTGACCAACAGTTTCGCTTTTTTGTAAAAATTGCCCTCGCCAGCAATTATGAGCGTTGCATTTACCAACTGCATAGCCGGAATCAATGTCTCAAAACTTCGTCCTTCATTTACTGCTCCCTGGTATAGGA
>JBBSPT010000294.1:0-4189 GCA_038258515.1 Chitinophagales bacterium
CCTTTAATATCGACTGGGAAAAAACTGTTGAAGAAATCAGGAATAAAAATAGAAAAATGCAAAGGTTAGCCATGCGGCAAAAAACTAAAGTGGATTTGTCCCGAATCATGTTCTTAATTTTTATTGATAAAAAAGTTCCTTTTTAAAACACCAAATGTAACGTGAATTATAACTCCGGCAGTTTCAAAAAACACACTCAAAACAAAAAGTGATTGCGCATTTATATTGAACAATCAACAAACGTCATTCATCAAATTCATGCATTCAAAAATGTCAACCGAAGATTTCAACAAAATAATAGATGAATGGGCAGCTCATTTGCAGTCTTATGATCTGAATCAAATCCTCGCTTCTCCCCCGCAGGGAGGCTGGTCGATTGGCCAACTCTATATTCATTTGATCGATGCAACAAATTACCAACTTGAGCAGGCAAAAATTTGTCTTTCAAACAATGAAAACAAGGATAAAGAAACATCTCCGCAGGCGCTGCCGTTATTTCTCAGCAACGAATTTCCGGATATAATAATTGAAGGGCCTGCGTCAAACAAGGATACTTCACAGCCCGCCGGGAAAGAAGAGATTTCTGCCGCCCTAAGCGGGTTGAAAAGAAATGCCAATGAAGTTATGACGTTAATAAATTCCTCATCATTCAATGGAAAAACCAAACACCCGGGCCTGGGTTATTTCAATGCTGCTGAATGGTTTCAACTTTCCGAAATGCACCTCCGCCATCATCTTCGCCAGAAAAGAAGAATAGATAATTTTTTCGCCGGTTAAGGTCAAAAATATAAAGACAAATCCCCTATTTTACATTTCATCTCGCCTGTTGAGCCAGGATATTTATGGGTATTGGAAACTTAATAGTAGTAGATAAATAATTAAATATCACAAAAGATTTATCTGCAGTGGTGCGCCAAATGACTGTTCCAAAAAGACTTTTTTCGTTGCATTGTTGAGGTCGAACTTAAAAAGAAATAAAAGCTATCTTCGAAAAAAAAATCAGTAGTATGAAAAGATTATTCTCCACATTATTTTTAGCCGCACTCATGGTTGGCAGCCTTGGCAGTTGTGCGCAGTCTGACAAATCTAAAAGGCCGAGCCCGCCTGCAAAAGTTGACCAAACACTTGCCAACGGAACTAAGGTAAGTATTGATTACAGCCAGCCTTCTATAAAGGGTCGTACCATTGGTAAAGATTTAGAGCCAATGGATGGTAAAATCTGGCGTGCCGGAGCTAACGAGGCAACTGTCTTTGAGGTGAGTAAAGATGTAACGATCGACGGCTCTTCGCTGCCCGCAGGAAAGTATGCATTGTTTATGATTGCGAATCCAGGGGAGTGGACAGTTATTTTCAACAAGAAATGGCAGACAAGCGGTGTCTCAGAATACGAAAAAAATAAGGGCGAGGACGCCTTACGTTTGAAAGTGAAGCCTGCGACTGCGACGAGTCCGGTAGAAAAGCTCACTTATTCGATTGATAAGGACGGAACCGTTACGTTGGTTTGGGGAGACAGGAAGGTTAGCTTTAAGGTCTCATAAAAAAAATTTTAGTTCATTCAAATTGAAAGGCGGACATATTTTGTCCGCTTTTTTTGTGCCATTATTAACAGCCGGTTTCTAAATATTACCGCAGAGTTTATACAGATTTGAAAAATTATCGTGCGGTTGGCCTTATCATTAGAATTATGATAGTAGAAAAGTGAATTTTTTATTCCAATAACTTTTAAACTTTCCTGGAATCGGCGGGTCGTACAGTATGTTCCGCAAAGCCTCAAGAATTTAATCTACTATTTACAAGAATTTTTATCAATGGCCTTATCCGATCAATTAAAAAATCAGCATTTATTATGGAGGGCAGCCTTTGGGCCTTTGGCAAGAAATGTCAATGAACTAAACGATGTTTCTCAAAAGGATTTATACAAGTTGCTCTTGCAGACTTCGTCAAAAGCGCCGCAAAAAATTAGCATGGCCAGCGGCCTTTTTGATGGCCTGGTGAAAGGAGTGCAGGATCTCGGTAAACTGGAGAGTCTGAGCAAAGAGCAAAAGAAAGCAATGAGAAAGCAATCTGTTGCGGATCTTAAAAATCTCAATCTTACGTGGCTCAATGAAATGGTGGACAGCGAAGCCCAGCTAAGAGAAAAAATGAGCTTTTTCTGGCATGGCCACTTTGCCTGCAGGGTTATCAATATTTATTTTCAGCAGGAGCTATTGCACGTAATCCGGGCAAACGCGTTAGAAAACTTCGGGGATCTTTTAAGACAGGTAAGCAAAAGCCCTGCTATGATTTCATTTCTCAATAATCAACAAAATAAAAAACAACATCCAAACGAAAATTTTGCACGCGAAGTGATGGAACTTTTTACAATGGGTCGTGGAAACTATTCAGAAACGGATGTGAAGGAAGCGGCGCGATCCTTCACCGGCTGGAGTTTTACGGGGCGGGGTGAATTCATTGACAGACCATTTGTTCATGACCGCGGAACAAAGACCTTCCTGGGCCATTCGGGAAATTTTGACGGGGATGATATTATCGATATCCTGCTCGAACAGAAACAAACTGCAATTTTCATTACACGAAAACTGCTGCGCTTTTTTGCAAATGAAGCCACAGATGAATCCAAAGTTCTTTCGCTTGCAGATCATTTCTATCAAAGCAATTATGACATCAAATCACTGCTTTCGGAGATATTCACCAATGATTCCTTTTATGCCGAAAAAAATATTGGCACCCGAATCAAATCACCTGTAGAACTATTGGTTGGTATAAGGCGCTTGCTGCCCATGAAACTTGACCGGCCTGAGATTCAATTGCTGATACAAAGAGGTCTCGGACAATTGCTTTTTTATCCTCCTAACGTCGGCGGATGGCCGGGTGGAAAAAACTGGATTGACAGTAGTTCTTTACTGTTGAGGATGAGAATTCCGCAGATGTTAACGAATGCATCAGAGTTTGCCGTGAAGACAAAAGAAGATGATGATACTACGATGGGGATGGAAGAGAATGATGGCAAAGACAGGCGCATGCAGATAAACGTGACCGTGGACTGGAAGCCGGCGGAAAAAGCTTTTGCAGAGACGCCACGTGAAGACCTCGTTAAAAAAATCAGTGATTTTCTGCTACAATCCAGGAGCGTCATCAGCCCTAACATTCTGAAGCGGTATGTGGACAGGCAATCAAGAGAAGCGTTCATCAAGACAACATTCGTTGAGTTGATGAGTACACCGGAATACCAATTGTGCTGACATCCAGCATCGAAATAATTGTGAACCAGGCAAATTAAAAATATGTTACTCAAAAGAAAAGAGTTTCTGCAAATAGGATCGTTGGCAACAACTTCCCTGCTTCTGCCAAAATTTTTAAAGGCTTTTGAATCAAAGTCACTGGTACCGCCGGGAAATAAAGTCTTGATTGTGCTTCAGCTCAGCGGAGGCAATGATGGGCTGAACACCGTCATACCGGTGACGAATGATATTTATTACAAAGCACGCCCGAGGCTCGGCATCGAAAGAAACAAGGCGCTCTCCCTTACGGATGAATCAGGCATCAACCCGGCATTACCCGTATTTAAGGAATTATTTGATGATGGAAGTTTAGGAATATTGAACAGCGTCGGATATCCTAATCCCGACAGGTCACATTTCAGAAGCATGGATATTTGGCAGACTGCAAGTGAGAGCAATCGTTACGATACAACAGGGTGGATTGGCCGCTATCTGGATGCACAGTGCAAAGGTTGTGATATGCCTGTGCAGGCCATCGAGGTTGACGACGTATTGAGTCTTGCGTTGAAGGGAGAACAAATAAAAGGCCTTGCGATAAAAGATCCAAAACGACTTTTCAATACAAGCCATGAAAGATATTATAAAGAAATAAGCGCCGCACATGAAAAGAGCGAGGAAACGGTCGATTACCTATACAAGACGTTGAGCGAAACACTTAGCAGCGCGGACTACATTTATGCACAGAGCAGATTGCGTCCGTCATCACGGGAATATCCCGCTACCCAATTGGGCAAAAATCTGAAAACTATTTCCTCTTTAATTCTTAGCGATATCAGCACTAAAATTTATTACCTCAGCCTCGGCAGTTTCGATACTCACATCGGCCAGGCAAACAAACAACAGAGATTGTTTACAGAACTGAACGATGCGTTAAACGCCTTTGTAAAAGATATGAAAAGCAATCATCG
>JBBSPT010000295.1:0-4180 GCA_038258515.1 Chitinophagales bacterium
ACAGATCAACCGGTTGAACAAGCTAATCGGAATCTTTCGCTTTCCAGTTGCTTATGAGCTGTTGCCCCCTGATTAAGATTTTCAACCCCCTTCTTTTCAACGAAATGTCAGGATGTTTTTTTGTGTGATCTTCTATGCCCTGTTTATAGCTTGTTATAATATTTTGGTAAGACAGGATGCCTAACACATCATTATTTTCGTGAGAAAGAACGGGCAACACATCAATGTTTTCCTTAGCCATGAGTTCGACCGCGGTCCGCAGACTGTTGCCTACATTCACAGAAATATTTTTTCGTTTGATCAGTGAGCCGACTTGTGCATTCGGATTATGAATTTTATTGAATAGATTGGATGAACTCACTATGCCAATATATTCACCGTTTTCATTCGTCACAATAAAATAGTTACTGTTGTATTCTGGCTCCTTATGCAGCCAGTCAAGCACTTCACTGATGCTGTTGTCTCCACTAATGGCAATTCCATTATTTTCCATTACCTGCTCAACGGTAATTGTTTCAAGGACATCAGGTTCGTACGAGTCAGGAGTCTTTACTCCTCTTCGTGCAATCTTTTCAGTCATGATCGTATTATCCATGAGAAAGAACGATACAATGTATGAGGCTCCACATGTTGCAAGCAAGGGCAACAGCGCATTTGACTGGCCCGTCGTTTCCAGGGCAAAAATAATTGAGGTTAAGAGAGCCCTCGAAGCACCTGCAAACATTGCTGCCATACCAACCAATGCAGCAAGTGGTAGCGTAACACCTGAAGAAGGAAAAAAATGAAGGATGACGTTGCCAAATAATAAACCAACCGCGCCTCCAATGGTAAGCAATGGTGCAAGTGTACCTCCCGACGTGCCGCTTCCCAATGCAATGGCCCAGGAAATAAATTTGAAAAGGCACAGGCTAAGCACAACCTGCATCGTCATGCTCCCGGTAAGAATTTCCGTGATATTGTCATAGCCCACTCCCAAAGTACGCGGAGAAAAGTATCCTATGATGCCCACGGCCAATCCGCCGATTGCGGGCCACCACATCCAATGCACCGGAAGCTTTTCGAAACCTTCTTCAATATAATAAACAATTTTTGTAACAGCGACAGATAGAAGTCCAATTACGATTCCCATAATGCTGTAAGCGCCCAGCGAAGTATTCGTTGAAGTTTCAATCAGGTTGCCGGTTGCAAAAACCGGTGCTGAATCGAATAACAGGTGATGGCCTGCTGCGCCGGTTGTGCAGGCTAACACAACAGGAATTATAGAACGGGGTGAAAATTCAAACAATAGAAGCTCGATCGCGAGGAAAATTCCTGACACCGGGCTATCAAAAATTGCCGCCATCCCTGCCGTTGCGCCGGCCGCTAATAATATCTTTCTTTCGTTATGAGTGATCTTTAATAACTGGCCGAGGGTAGAACCAAGAGCACCTCCTGTTGCGATGATCGGACCCTCTGCGCCAAAAGGGCCACCAGTACCAATTGATATCGCTGAAGAGATGGGCTTGAGGTAGGTAATGGTCGGTTTGATCTTGCTTTGATTGGTGAGTATTTGTTCCATGGCCTCAGGAATTCCGTGGCCGCGGATAGCTTTTGAACCGTACAGAGCCATCAAACCCACGAGAACACCGCCGATCGCCGGTACTGCAATCACCCACAGTCCAAGAGCATTTCCCGCAGGACTTGAATGCTCCACAGAGAAGTTGCCATAGAAAGAAATGTTCGTTATAAAATCAATAAGATGCACCAGGAACTTTGCGATGAAACTGATGCAGGCTGCGATTAACACGGCGTAACCGGAAATAATCAACAGCCGCCTTTTATTCTTCGATATTTTGGGGTCAATATCTTCTGATTCTAAAATCGGGCTCAGTGATAAAGAAAGGGGAATTCGGTTCGGCAAATTTTGTTCTTTAGTGATTTGGATTTTTCACAGGAGTGCAAAAATAAAACAGTGTCTCCGTTTATGAAAAAGTAATTGAGATCATTCCGTAATCAGATTATTTAGCTATCGGCCTTTCATTTTACATTTTTCTGTAACCTCCCGATATCTCCTTTACTCTATACTTTGGCAACCAATGCGCCTCTATAAACGATTAACCAAAGAGCATTTATCAACTTTTTATATTTCAATTTCAGCCGATGATTCTTAATTCTGAAAATGTATTGTCGCGATCTCCTTCGCAGAAAATTAAAAGAAAAGCCATTCATTTGGATAGTTCAATGCATCCTGGCTTTAGAACGTATGAACCTCTACTATGCAGAATAGGAACCAGCTTCGGGTTTAGTGATAGCGAAACAAGTGATCTCGTGGAACAAATAAGTTTTTATGCAGGCAGCTTTTGCACGGATAGTTATGCTTTTGGTTTAAAAATTTGGTTATCAAAACTTATGGTTCGTAAATGTATTTTTAAAATAAGCAAGACCTTATTTAGCCAAAATGCCTCGATCGAAGTGAAGCCGCGTGTCTTATCATATTATTCATACATTAAAAATTCCCGTTCCTGCAGTCAGAACATGCCTCTTAGTCTCACAACAGTTTATATTCTTAAATCAAAAATTGAGTTTGATGAAATTGAAATCGCTGAAATTCTGAATGGCAGTTCGATTAAAATTAAGAACAGGTTTCAGGAAGCTAAATTCTTTCTAAATAACTGTTAAGAACATAAATTTTTGGTTGCTGGTTGTAACCTGTATTCCTGCGTTTTACTCTAATACAATAAATAGTAGTATAAAATAGCTTAATTGAAGATGATGAAACAAAATGGAAGCGCCCTTAATAAGGGATTTGATAAGATAGATCTGAAAGATTTTGAAAGTTATTTATCATTTGTGCCGGTTAAAAAATTGGAACATTCGGATAAACCGTCACAGGAAGAAGATCCTAAAACAAAATTGATAGCCGGTCACTTCAGGAAAATCATGCTGTTGCTTGGGCTGGATCTAAACGATGATAGCCTTAAAGATACGCCACTCCGGGTGGCTAAGATGTACGTCGATGAAATATTTAGTGGCCTGGATATAAGGAATAAGCCATCCACAACGCTCTTCGAAAATAAGTATAACTATAAGGAGATGTTGGTAGAAAAAGACATTACGCTCTATACTTATTGCGAACATCATTTCGTGCCAATCGTGGGAAAAGTGCATGTCGCCTATTTCTCAAGTGGAAAAGTTATCGGTCTCTCCAAGATCAATCGCATTGTGGAATATTTTTCAAAAAGCCCGCAGGTGCAGGAACGCCTTACCAATCAGATTGCTGAAGAATTGATGAAAGTATTATGTACCGATGATGTAGCAGTCATGGTGGATGCGGTACATTTTTGTGTAGCATCAAGAGGAGTGAAGGATACCAACAGCAGCACTATTACTGCTCATTATGGAGGAAAGTTTTTGCAGCCCGAAGTAAAAACCGAGTTCCTTTCAATAATAGGTTGATGAAAAAATTACCGTAAACAAAAATCGCAATAGAAAGAGCGAACAGCAACACAGGTAAATAAAAGGCAGTCCTGTAAAAAGATAAGAAGATCGTGGATTAGATGTAAAACAAACTTGAATGCAGCCAACTAAAATAAAAATAAACTTAATCGAAAATATTACCCATGATGTTTTGAGAATTGTAACAGAGAAACCTGGTCATGTTAATTTTACACCTGGGCAAGCAGCCGAAATCTCAATCCATAGAAATGACTGGCTGAATGAGAAGCGGCCATTTACTTTTACCAGCTTGCCTGGCGATGATTACCTTGAGTTTACTATTAAAACCTATCCTTCGCACAACGGCGTAACCAAGGAACTTTTACGACTGAAAAAAGGAGATGAATTAATTTTGCATGATATTTTCGGAACGATCGCATACCAGGGAGAAGGAGTTTTTATTGCAGGTGGTGCCGGTGTTACTCCGTTCATTTCTGTTTTCAGGCATCTTCATTCACAAAATAAAATTGGCAATAACAAACTGATCTTTGCGAACAAGACAGCATCGGATATTATACACCTGGAAATGTTTAGTAATTTATTAGGCAGGAACTTTATAAATATTTTGTCAGAGGAACAGCACAATGGTTATTCTTACGGCCGCATGACGGAAGCCTTTCTAAGAGCAAATATTGGTGACGGAGATAAGCAGATATATTTGTGTGGGCCAGAACCAATGATGGATGAGATAGAAAGATATTTGGCA
>JBBSPT010000296.1:0-4175 GCA_038258515.1 Chitinophagales bacterium
GATTCGTTATCACTTTGAAAATGGTTTTTCATTAAACCCGGATGTGCAATAGCTTCATAGCTAAATGGCCATGACGACCGTGGACCTAATTGCAATTCTCCTTCAATGACTAACGTGAACAATTCATCGAATCTCGACTGGTTGCTGCCAACCCACTGTACAATTTTATTGCAATTTTCTTTGCTGTGTTCTCTCTTTATTTGTTCTGTAAGATTCATCTGTAATCAGAAAATCATCTAAACCTTTTAATCAGTTCGCTCATTGCGTAAACTTCCTTTTCGTTTGTTACGATATGTTCCAGCTTTTCATGCATCGATTCGTTTAAATAGTCCATTCTACTTTCAACATACTTGCTACCTGAACTGTGCAACTCAGTCGCTCCTGTGCTCTTTGCAAGAGAAACAATATTTTCCGAAGTAACTCCACTTCCTGGCATGATGATAATTCTATTGTCGGCTTTTAAAACCAATTCCCTGAGAAGCTTTGCACCTTCAAATGCTTTAGGTTTTAATCCGGATGTCAAAATCCTTTCGAACCCGGCTTCGATGATGTCTTCCATGCCCCCGAAGGGATCTGCGAGACGGTCAAAAGCACGATGAAACGTAGAGCCTAACGGGTAGCTATAGCCCAGCAGTTTCCTGCATCTTTCTGTATCGACATTTCCATCCCTATCCAGCATTCCAAATACGATGCCGTCGCAACCGAGCTCTTTGCAGATTTCAATGTCTGTTTTCATAATCTCAAACTCCTCGTCGCTATAAAGAAAATCGCCTCCGCGAGGCCTGATCATCACATACAAATCAATACTGAGATGCTTTCTTGCGGACTTTATAAAACCATAGGATGGGGTAGTGCCGCCTTCCCCGGGATTATCGCAAAGCTCTATCCTGTCAGCGCCTGCGCTTTGCGCAGCAATGCAACTTTCAATGTTGAACCCGATAATCTCCAGCTTCATGCGATAAGGTATGTTGTGACTAAGTTGGGAACGAAAACTGTTAGTTTATTTTTCAAAAACATATTTGGAGGAAACTATTTGTTCCTCTCCATTGCTCTTTACGCAAAAGACAAATCCTTTTTGAATGGCATATGCTCCGTATTGTCCGTTTTTATTCAACGCAAGAAACGCTACCTGCATCTCTCTCGCTTTTTTCATATCCCGATTTACGATCCTGTCAACCGCCTTACGGCATGCCGTTTCAGGCGAATCGCCGTTGCGCATAAACTCCACGACGAGATGGGTTCCACAGATTCGAATCACTTCTTCACCCACACCTGTGGATGTGGCGGCACCTACCTCATTGTCCACGAAAAGCCCGGCTCCAATGATTGGAGAATCGCCCACTCGTCCATGCATCTTAAATGCAAGCCCGCTCGTAGTGACAGCGCCACTTAAATCACCCGAAGCATCTAACGCTACCAATCCCATCGTGTCATGGTTCGGAGCGCCGTTTTCGAAAAAAGCAGGTGCGGCAGGACCATTGCCGGATTTTTTTTCAATATTGATGACAGGTTTGTATTCTGATTTTTTAAGCCATTCTTCATAAGCTTGTTTTGCTTCACTGGAAAGCACCTGTGGCTCTAATTTAAACCCACTTTCCACTGCAAACTGCTGTGCTCCCTGACCAACCAGCAAAACATGCGGTGTAGTTTCCATTATTTTTCTTGCTACTGAAACGGGATGCATGATTCTTTCCAATCCGCCAACGGCGCCGCAATTCGAGTGCTCATCCATAATGCATGAATCCAGTGTAACGACGCCATCACGGTCAGGATATCCACCGAGGCCGACGCAGCAGCTTATGACCCCTTCGATCCAGCGGGCTCCGGCTTCCACTGCATCCAAAGCTTTGCCGTTTGCGGAAAGAATTTTCCATGCTTCAGCGTTCACGGTCTTACCACTATCCCATGTGGAAATGACGATCGGTTTTGTATCTGCAGATTTTGGCGTGACTGATTTTTTCAAAGAAAGGGCCGGTGCAGCCAGCGTGGACAATTCGATAAATTTTCTCCTGTTAATCATACTTGAAATATTATTTTGATATGTAACTGCTAATTTCTGTTGATCGAAAGTTTATCCATCATCGCATTTGAAACTGGTTCCGCATACGTCCCGAAAGCGCTGACAAAAGTGCCCTTCATCTTGCCATCTTTCGATTCGACCGCATTCACTACAGCTTCGTCAGATGTATTTTATTCTCCTTCAAACCGGTAGATTTTTTTAATCTTAAATTGGGCCGGGTTCAGGCATTCCTTTGTATGGTTGCAAATCAATTGATCGAATGAAATATTGAGATCTCTTGTATATCCCCTTTCCTTTAAGCTATTTAGCGCGAGAGATACGGTGTCGTAATTCGGCATAAAACATTTTTTCAAAAATAGGGAACTTAGATCAGTGAAGATTCGACACTGCATTCTTTTCTGACAGTCGCGCATTCCCGCTTTCTTTGCTCGTTTGAAGTTACACCGAAAAAATCCGGGAACTCTCCGGGTTCATAACAGAAGTGGAATTTAAATACCTCTCCGCATTATTGTGACAACAGTTCTCACTGACTGAATGTGCCGAAAAAAATTTATTGCAATCGAGTTCTTGTCATCATTGCAACCAATCAGCAATGGCCTTGTTCATGGCTAATTCGTAAACAAACATCCAGTCACTGTTATTGGTTCCATTGGCAAGATGATGATGTATGTTCTGGTCCCGAACATAATCTTCCGGGTTACCCAGCATTCTGTTTTTGGAAAATACATTTTCAAAATTTTTTCTTAAGACTCCAAAGCCGGTCACGAAATTTCCTATCTCCTTTTTCGTTGATTCTTTGTTTGCCGAAGAGGATTGATCATATTTTTGCAGCAACAACAATAGTTGCGTCGGATATGCCTGCAATTCATTGATTTGATTCAGCACCGACAATGCATATTCATTCCTTCGGCTTAGCTGCATTGCATTTGTCAATTGCGTTTTTATCAAACTGTAACGCTTCATCTCAACGGCTGCCTTGGAAAGTTTTTCTTTATAGTTGCTGGTCCACCTGCCTGGGTTTCCGGGATCGGGTAGCGCAAGCAAATCAATATTATTATGATAATTGTTTCTGTCGCCTTTATCCAGCAGCGCGGTTTCCCAAAAAGGTAGCGCTTCTTCAAGCTGATCCTGGAAATCGAAAGATGGTACGGCAAGTGCCGGCGCATAAAACCGTTGACGAAACATCGCATGCACATCATCGGCCTTGGCATCAATAAAATGCCAGCTTAAAAAACCGAAATCATAGAAGCCACGCCATAGCGTTTCCGGATGGGGAGAACAGTCGTCCCAAGCCGTACACAAGATTCCATCTAATTTTTTATCAGCGGTAATTCTTGAAAAATCTTTGATTGATTTGAAGTTTGATTTCTCCCGGGGCATCATTGGCCACATCGTTTGCGCGGCGGTCGCAGCCATTACTTTCAGGTTGTGGCTATTGTACCAATCAAGTGCAGCAAGGTTCCCAGGAATGTCCGGGGTGTCGTAATTCCATCGCATGTAAACACATTCTTTCGGAAACAATGGAATGTTGTCATCCAGTGTCTGCCTGTTTTTTTTCCAGGCATCTTTCACTTCTTCTTCAGGAAGATCAGCGTCCCACGTGGTTCTATAAAGCCCGGAAAGCTTGAAAACCATGTCGTCCCAGAAGATGGGGATACGATTGTGTTTTATCGCAAATTCTGAAACTTTATTCAGCCATCGCATTTGTAACTCAAGAGGGGAGAGTCCGGATTTTTTTGATAAGTCGGACATTCCGAGATTACCAACTTCATCTCCTCCTACGTGCAAATATTTTCCGTATGGAGTGGCGGCAATTGCATCTTCATACAGCGAAAACTGGAGATCGTAGGTTTCCGGTTTCATCGGATCAAAGGACCAGTCTGAAGAAATAGTGTCACGTAGGGCTGCATATTTATCATGCTTTAAAATAAATTCTGCGTGACCTAATCCTTGCACGAGCGGACTAATTTCTATATTTCTATCTTTCGCATACCTGCTGATCGCTGCGAATTCCTCAACAGACACAGAATTTCCGGAGCCCACGAGAGGGGCTTTGCGGTAACGAAGCTTATCTTCAAATTCTATAATGACAGCATTTATTTTTACGGCTGCCAGTTTATCCATCAATGTATAATAGAAGTCACCCGTATTCACA
>JBBSPT010000297.1:0-4157 GCA_038258515.1 Chitinophagales bacterium
CGTCATCGGGTTCAAAATCAATTTCATATTTACCATTCAGCATCAATTTTTTCATTGCTTTGATGTCATTGATTCTGCTTTGCACCTGGGCAGTGTCGAAAGTTTGGGGGTTTTCACCCATCAGCCCAAGCTGAACGGCAATGTCGGTTCCATGTCCCCTGCCGGTTTTTGCGAGTGAACCATACAATAATATTTCCAACCTGGTTACTTTGCTCAACAATCCTCTTGCACCCAATGATTGTAAAAATAAATTTGCTGCGCGCCAGGGGCCAAGAGTGTGACTGCTCGAAGGACCAATTCCAATTTTGAATATGTCAAAGACCGAAATTGCTTCGTGACTCATCGTAGTTTTTTTCAAAGCTAAAGTTAGTCAAATGCGGTCAGGCATTGAAATTGAAATATGACGGAATTACAGACAAATATCTTCCGGGAGGGTGTTGGAGGCCAAAGAATCCTTAGGAAATCAGGGGAGAAACCTCTGAATAATTAGCTGCTAAAGAAACCAGGAATACTACTGAATGTCGGAAACGTGGACATTGAAAATAAGGTAGGAGTTTCCGGGAATGTCCCTATATGCATTTGCTCCATAGCCTAATGATGGCGGAACATAGAGGTCGATATCGCCTCCTTTGTTTACGAGAGGGATCGCCTTCTGCCATCCGGTTATCACTTCGCCCAGTTGAAAGCTGGCTGTTTGATTGCTTGCAGTCGAATCGAAAATTTTCCCATTGAAAAACATTCCCTTATAACTGACAGTCACGATGCTACAAAGATTCACAACCGACGCTCCACTACCCTGTGAATTAACTTTATAGAAAAAACCGGAAGCAGCCTGGTCCGCATTTATATTATACTTTGCTAAAGAGTCACTGAGATTAGCAATCTCAGTGGCAGGGGCCACTACGTTGGAATCGTTGTAAGGACAAACAGTGTCAGTCTTTCCACAACTTGCCAGGGCAACCAGGAACAATAAAACAGGTACCGGAAATTTCATCTTTAGATTTAGTTTTCGCAAATAAAGAGTATAAAACTTAAACATTTGCTGCGCCAATTTTCCTTTCTCTAAATTTTAACTCTTCATAAAACTGTTCATTGCGTTCCCACTTAAATCGCATTCGAAATACAGCAACAAAAACACTGATTCCAAAAATGGCAATAGTAATCACTACCAGTTGCGATGGAGAAATATAGGTAATGATCTTATACCATCCATGAAAAATAACGGCAACGAGAATAGGAAGGGAAAATAAAAGCCCAAAGGGCAACCCGGAGAGAAGCTGGTATGAAAATCTTTTATGTTTCTGCCGGCTCTTCTCCCAATATTCCATGAAAAGTTTTTCATTCTGGTTAAGCATAAAAAAAAATTACACCCAAAGTTAAGAAGGAAACAGACCATGGAAAAATACACTAATGTTTCAATTGGCGCTGCGTTTTCGATTGACGGAAAAATTATTAACGATTGACACTTGCCGGTGCGCTTACATATCACTTATGTCGTGGCTATTTCAACGGCAATCCAAACCCTGTTTTTGGAATTTAACCAATAAAATGTAGGTTTGCGTGCATTAAAACCAAAACTGTGAAAATTGAGCATGCCCTGGTGCTGTACTTACTAAGAAACAAGGAATTGTCTTTACAGGGAATTGGCACTTTTACGCTCGATGTTGCCGTTCCTGAAATTACAGATAACGAAAAGCCAGTAGTGATCCCACCGGGTGGTGTATCATTTCATTATGATCCAAAAACCGGTGAGGAAAGCAGGATCGTGGACTTCATAGTAGAAAATACAAAAAAAATCAGGCCACTCGCATCAGCAGACCTCGATTCATTCTTAACGCTCGGCAGACAATTCCTGAACATCGGTAAACCATTTACGATCCAAAACCTGGGAACGCTTGAAAAGCTGACCTCTGGTGAACTCGCTTTCAGACCAGGACAATTAATTTTACAAAAGGAATCGGTACCAAAAGATATTACAGAAAATGATGTGGAAGAAAACGATGCCGATGACTTTTTCAATGAGTACCAAAAGCAAGCCCCGAGGGAAGGAAGCAAAAAAACCATCGTGATCATCGCTGTATTATTGATCGTTGGTTTAGGTGCATGGGCCGCATGGTCTTTTTTATTTAAAGAAAGCAATCGCATTACTACCCCCACCGATGAAATAGTTCCGGTGCAAGATCATACTTCCACTGTAATTGATTCAGCATCTGCCAGCGCTACGCCATTTGACACCGCTTCTGTTTCTCCAAATCCGGTGCCCGACAGCGTTTCGTTTGCTTTTATCGTGAGAGAAACAAATAGTAATCAAGCTGCAGTGTCCAGGATGAACACCCTAAAAAAATACCGGCGCAAGGTAGTTGTTTACACGAATGATTCTGTGACCTACAAAGTTGCCGAACCATTCTTTCTTCCTCTTTCTGACACATCCAGGATAAAGGACTCTCTTCAAAAATATTATAACCTTCCCGATCCTAAAATAGAGATTCGCTGAGACTTGTTTTGATTGTTTCGATAAAAAGGTGTTCGAGCAGTCACAAAGCCGGAAGATCTTTTTCATGATCCACATCAGTTAATAAAGGAAGTTTCATAATTGACAATCCGGCATCGACAGCCTGGCTATGCGTATCATTAAAAACGGAATCACTGCTCCATTTCTTTTCCCGGAACAATTGAGGATGATAAGTTTTCATTCCAAGTAAATAATAGCCACCATCTGCAGCCGGACCAATCACCAGATCGTTCTCACCCAGGGAACCAATTGCTTCTTCTATAATTTCACCGGTAAGTTCAAAGCAATCGCTGCCGATGATGATGGCGCTATGATAACCGTCATCGAAGATCTTTGCAAAAGCGTTCGACATTCGCTCTCCAAGATCATCACCTTCCTGCAGCCGCTTATTGTAAATTTCGTTCTCCCATAAATCATGTCCATTGATATAATTTTCGTAATAGATATATTTTTCTATCGAAAGATTTTTTGAAATCGCATGGGTATGAATAAGGAGATTTTTATACACCTGTAAGGCCGCATCACTCCCGATTGTGGCAGCGAGCCTGGTTTTAACTTTGCCAACCACAGGATTTTTCACAAAAATGATCAAGGCTGTTTTCAATTACAAAAATTAAGTGGTGGCACCGCCGCAACTGGAGCCCGCGCCGGCAGTGCAGCCGTAGCAATGTTGACCGACAATTATCTCACGATTGCAAAGCTGATCAAAATTGAATTCAGCAATGTGAGTGGACGCACTTTTAACTTTCAAATCAAGCATTTGATTGAAATCACAATCATAAAGAAAACCATCCCACCCTACCGAGATCGTATTTCTACACATCACATTTGCTGCGGCTTCAGGGTTGTAGGCATCAATCAATTTTTCCATGTACGTTGTGTAATTGCCACTTCTTAAAAGATAATCCAGGAAACGGCTTACCGGCAGGTTGGTCACGATAAAAAGTTGATTGAATGAAACCCCAAAGTCATTCAACAGAATCTCTTTGTATTCTTTTTCAAGTGCGCTCTGCACCGGCGGAAGAAACGCTCCCGCAGGATTATAAACAAGATTTAATATCAAACCAGTTGCCTCTTTTCCATAGCCGCATGCATTCAACATCTGCAGGGCAATGATCGAATCTTCAAACACTCCATCTCCCCGCTGCCTGTCTGTTCTTTCCCTGGAATAAAACGGCAGAGATGAAACAACTTCCACTTTGTTCGATTTAAAAAAATACGGAAGATCATGAAATCTTTTATTAGCGAGAATGATCGTCAGGTTACAACGCACGATGATATGCCTGTCAAGTTTTTTTATCTGCTCAACAAACCAGCGGAAATCCGGATTGAGTTCAGGCGCTCCACCTGTGATATCAACAGTTTTAAATTGCGGATGCAAACGGAGTACATCAATGCAAGTCTGCATCGTTTCCCTGGTCATAATTTCCTTTCTATCCGGACCGGCATCTACGTGACAGTGCTTACAAACCTGGTTGCACATCTTTCCAATATTCACCTGGAAATTTTCAATGCTGGAAGGACGCAAAGGGGACAAGCCTGAGTGCAGCAGTTTCTGCTGAAAAGGAACCATAGGAATTTTACAGTCGTTATCTGTTTCCAACAAATGGAGCTGGTAAGATGAATCTGCCAAAACATTTCCCTC
>JBBSPT010000298.1:0-4156 GCA_038258515.1 Chitinophagales bacterium
ACAGAAAAATGCACGAGATAGCATCATGAAGATACCGTTGTTAATAAGTATAAGTTCTAATTAATACCTCCCCACTATCGGCTACAACAGTTTCTGTACTTAGCCTGTTCACGGAGTCAAATGTGTAGGTATGTTCCAATACGGAAATATCATAGCTATCCGAGGTAACACGTCTAAATTTGAAAATTGTTATAAACAGGAAAATTTTATTGGCGATGAGCCTTGTGAAATCCCGCGTATTGAGATTCGCGCTGCCAGATTTTTACTAAGATTCTTTCAACATCGCCTGTGCATGAAACAGCACCTCAGTCCAGCTCTTGGAACCTGTTTCGTTTTTAATTCTCCCAAATGCAATCGAAACGCCACCGCATGGTTTCCATCCCTGCGAAATCAAATTATTAACCTCTGTTGTAAGAGCTACAGCGTCAGACTTTTTTATGATCGTGTATTCCATTTCTTTTCTTCCGAAGATAAATCAATATTACCTTGACTCGGTAACGAGCAAAACAATAAATTTTTAATTATTCAAAAACTTTTTAAAAAATTTTTCGCTGGCATGATAAGCCTTTAGCCAGTTGCTATGTAACAGGAACGAGTGAACCTCATCAGGAAATACAAGCTGTTCAAAATAAACTCCCTGGTCTCTTAATTTTTCAACCATCATTACGCTTTGCTCAAACGGAACGTTACGATCATCATCTCCATGAATAAATAAAACAGGAGAACGCCACCCTTTGACAAAATGCACCGGTGATGATTCCAAAGCAACTTTTGCAAAGGCGCTGCGAAGCGAAGGATCATAATCCGCCACCCAGTTCTTCTCTTCTTCGCTCCAATCGTGAACCCCGTGAATGTCCACCCCGCATGCAAATACATCCGAATTTCTTGCAAGGCCCATGGCAGTAAGATATCCGCCGTACGAACCGCCCCATAACCCTATCCTGTCAGCATCCACGTCAGTCCTGCTTTTCATATATAGGCCAGCACCAATAACATCGTTGTATTCGCTTCCGCCATTGGCGCCGTAATTTAACGCTTCTCGAAAATTCAACCCATATCCAATGCCACTCCGGTAATTCACAGAAAGCACGATGTAGCCATTGATAGCATTGTATTCATTCATTGCATAATCATGCGAGTAATAATCCATATAATGAAAACCCAGCAGCATCTGTCTCCTGGATCCGCCATGAAAAAAAAGCAATGCCGGATATTTTTTAGCAGGGTCATAATTCGGCGGAAGAAACAATTGTCCGTTAATCAGCATTCCATCTTTCGATTTAAAAGTTACAGGCTTAGGAACAACGAGCGCATTTTGAGGAAAAGACGAAGGGAACATTTCAGCAGCCAGTTGATGCAACACACCATCGCCGCTTATAAGATAGGGCCATGCGGGAGAAGTGGCAGAAGCGCGCAACACCACGATGCCATTTGTTGTTATCACCGGAGAATATTCTATGCCTTCTCCTCTTGAAAGCTGGACTGGACTTCCTCCTGCGACTTTTGCCTTCCATATGTGGCGGCGATGTGTATCGTTGTGATTGGTTGTATAAATGATCGCATTTTTATCTTCGTTCAATACAACATTCTCCACCTCTCCTTCTCCCGGTGTGAGCAACCTGGTTTTGCCATCTTTTGAATTCAGAGCGTACAGGTGTGCCCATCCATCTTTTTCACTTGGAAAAACTATCCAATTATCAGCAGTCCAAAGAAGAAGGTTTTTTGTGCTGGGCAGATCAAAAAAGAGCACACTACCAGGACCTGTCTGTGCACGCCAAATTTCTTTCGCCGATCCTGTCTTTACATTCAGCAACCGGATAGACCACGGATGGCCGGTTCGTTCCTCTGTAAACGGAAGTCTTTCCTTCCTCGCCGGCGTACGAACGAAGGCAATACTATTTCCATCAGGCGACCACACCGGTTGATCATCTACGTCCACGGAGGGATCGGGATAGCTTACGGTTTTTGTTACGAGGTCGTAAATTCCCAGGAATGCGTGATCGTCGCGGTTGCTTATAAATGCAAGCTGATCACCTGATGGAGACCACCGAAGGCTAGATATTTTTCCACGTGTGCGAACCAGTTGGCTTGCAACCTTGGATGTATCAAATGAAAAATGCCAAATTTCATTTTTGAAAATGAAAACAACATTTTTGTTATCGGGCGACGCAACAGGCTCTGTACCGCTTGATATTTTTTTAATGCTTGTCCCATCGGCATCAATGGCCCAAACTGTTTTGCCTGTTTCTCTTTGCAATAAAGCAGGATTCGCCGGTTCTCCTGAGCGGTTGTTAGAATTGCCTTCGGTGAATAATATTTTTTTACCATCGGGAGTAAAAGCATTTAGCGTAAGGTCTATTCCGTCATCGGCTGCATTTTTCGTGATCTGTCTCGCCTTGAATTCCGGGGCATCTGCGACGAATAAATTTCTCACTCCCTTATCATTGAAAACCCACGCTATGTGCTGACCGCCCTCCGAACTTTTTAAATCTGTTGGAAAAGGAACAGACAATAAATTCTCGATTGTTACCTGCCCGGAAACTGTATTGATCAAAATAAAAAACACAAAAGCAGTAAGGACTTTTTTCATCTTTCTTTTTTATGAGATTAAAAACTTGCGTTTTTGTTCCTGCACCGTTTGCAGAAAGTTTATTAGCAACGAAGGTCTTGCAACAGCAAAACCTTCGCCAACATTATGGCCGTAAATAGTCGTTCCGAAATAATTAAATTTTGCAAAAAAACATTTGCAAAAGAGAATCTTCTTCAATTGTATTATGGCCTGATAATAGTCCCGTCAGCCTTACGGACCTGCCACCTCGATTTCGTAAAGATCGGGTACTTGGCAGCTTCCTTCTCATCAACATCCACACCGATTCCCGGCGCTTCGTTTAAAACGAGATATCCATTTTCCATCTTTGGAGAACCCGGGAAAACCGACCTCAGTTTATCTGAAAAATAACCTGCTTCCTGGATCCCAAAATTCCAGATAGCCAAATCGATATGGCCTTGTGCCGCATGACCAACAGGAGAAACATCGCCGGGACCGTGCCATGCAGTTCTTACATTGAAAAACTCGCCAAGCCTCGCAACTTTCATAGCAGGTGTCACACCGCCAATCTGTGAAACATGACAACGAATAAAATCAAAATAATGATGCGCCATTGGCTCCAGGAATTCATTCACATTGTTGAAAAGCTCTCCCATGGCGAACGGTACTGTTGTACTCTCACGGAGTTGCTTCCACCAGCCGGTATTCTCAGGAGACACGGGGTCCTCGATAAAGAAAGGCCGGTATTGCTCCAACTGCCTGCACATGTTGATCACTTCCATTGGCTGCACACGCTCGTGAACGTCATGAAGAAGTTCCACCGTTTCTCCGCACGATTTACGAACAGCATTAAATAAATTAGGAACGGATTTTAAATATCCGCCGACATTCATGTAGTCATCATCGGGGTATCCAAAACCTGCAGCCTTAAAATCCGGCTTGTCATCTGTTGCGCCTATTGCTCCATAGCCACCCTGTTGTATCCTGACATATTTAAATCCATCGGCGATATATTTTTTTACCATGTCAACTACGGCTGATGTTTCGTTTCCATTTGCGTGGGCATAGCAAGGAATTGCAAAACGACTTTTACCTCCAAGCAACTGGTACAGCGGCATGTTCGCACGCTTTCCTTTTATGTCCCAGAGAGCCTGGTCAAGGCCACTCAATGCATTGTTCAAAACCGGCCCATTGCGCCAATAAGAACTTACATAAAATGATTGCCACATATCTTCAATATTGTCCACATCCTTCCCAACACAAAAATCGTTCATGTAATCATCAATCGCCGCTACTACGGGAGTAGCCCTTTGGGTAAATGTGGCGCATCCTAAGCCGTATAATCCGGGTTCAGTTGTCTCCACTTTCACAATAATCAGGTTCGATCCCGCCGGCGCTGTTGCTATTGTCCTGACCTTCCTGATCTTAACAGGCGGCAAACCGTTTGCGTAAGAAGGTTTTTGATAGGCTTCGGCCCTTGCTTTGGCCGTTCCAAATAGGCCCAATGCCCCGGCGGCGGATCCGGCTGCCATCATTTTTAGCAGTTGTCGACGATTGGTTGAAAATTGATTTTCTGTTTCTTTCATGTTTAGTCTTTTAAAGTTGCCA
>JBBSPT010000299.1:0-4142 GCA_038258515.1 Chitinophagales bacterium
ATCGCATTTGGAAGCCCTAATAAAGTTGACACGGCAGGTGCACATGGATCGCCCCTCGGAAAAGATGAAGTGAGACTGGTAAAGGAAAATTTTGGTTTCGATCCAGACAAAAGTTTCGTGGTGTCTGATGAAGTTTTGAATTATTATAAAAAGAAAGGAGAAGAAGCTGCTAAGAAAGAAGATGACTGGAACACTCTCTATGAAAAATATAAAGAAAAATTTCCCGGGGAAGCAGCGGAATATGAATTATTGAGCAGCGGCAAATTACCGGAAGGATGGGCGAATGATCTTCCTGTTTTTAAACCGGATCCAAAAGGAATTGCAACGAGGAAGGCATCCGGTAAAACATTGAATGCGATCGCAGCAAAATTGCCATTGCTCATTGGTGGCTCTGCTGATCTCTCTCCGTCCACCGACACTATTTTAAACGATTACCAGTCGTTCACAAGTCAGAATCACAGCGGAAGAAATTTTCACTTCGGTATTCGGGAACACGCGATGGGCGCTGTGTTGAATGGCATGGCGCTCACCAAAGGAATTATTCCTTACGGGGCTACCTTCCTTATATTTTCAGATTATATGAGGCCACCTATAAGGTTAGCAGCTATCATGAAAATTCGCCCGGTATATGTTTTCACGCATGACAGCATCGGCCTGGGAGAAGATGGAACTACCCATCAGCCGGTAGAGCAATTATTAGGATTACGATCTGTTCCTGGTGTTACGGTGATTCGACCTGCAGATGCCAACGAAACTGCGCAGGCATGGCGCGTGGCATTAGAACATTCAGGTGGTCCGGTGGCATTGGCGCTTACGCGTCAAAACATTCCAATACTTGACCAGGAACAATTTACAAAAGCTGACAACCTGGAAAAAGGTGCATACATTTTATCTGATTGTGAAGGTGAAGCTCAATTGATTTTAATGGGTAGCGGGAGCGAGGTGCATCTCTTGCTGGAAGCACAGGAAGAACTAAAAAAAGAATCCATTCCGGCAAGGGTCGTCAGCTTCCCAAGCTGGGAATTATTTGATGCACAAGACGCCAATTATCAAGAAAAAGTTTTTCCTAAAAACATTCGCAGACGTCTGGCTGTAGAGGCAGGCTCACCCATCGGATGGTGTAAATATGTGACAGATGACGGAGATGTGATTGGCATCACAAAATTTGGCGAATCGGCACCGGGCGAGCAAGTGATGAAAGAATACGGCTTCAGTGTTGAAAATGTAATTGATAAAGCAAAATCATTATTGAAATAATTTGTTTATAAAAAATTTGATTTTGATAACAAAAAGGCAGGACGATGAAATGCAGTCCTGTCTTTTATTTTAAGCTTATTCGCTGGCACGCATTTCGCTTGTAAAAAGCTATTCTGCTCACGTATACGATTGCTTGTTAAGTGGGGAATCTATTTCGATTAAAAGGATTTAAGGAAGGATCAATAGATTCTAAATTGCGAAAAAGATAGTAAGATCAATAAAAATGAAGTAACATGAAAAATTTAGTGGGAATCGAAAAAGAAAAAGCTCAGAAGTTAGTAATTGAATTTAATGATCTGTTGGCAAACTATGAAATATTCTATCAAAATCTGAGAGGATTTCATTGGAACATAAAAGGCAAAGAATTTTTTGAATTGCACCTAAAATTTGAAGAATTGTATAAGGATGCATTTGTAAAGATCGATGAAATTGCAGAGCGTGTATTAACGCTGGAAGGAGTGCCCTTTCATACCTATGCAGACTATCTCAAAACCGCTGAGATCAAAGAAGCAAAGACTGTAACGGATGGGAATGCCGCGATGGAAATAATCGTAAAGAATTTCTCATCTCTCATAACAAAAGAACGCCATATCCTCTCTCTCGCTTCCGATGCAAAAGACGAAGGTTCCGTAAGCCTGATGAGTGATTATATTTCGCAGACAGAGAAAACATTGTGGATGCTGAATTCGTACCTGAAATAATTTTAAACAAAGTATATACAGGTAAGTGACTATGCGCAACATGAAAACTTGCATCACTAATGCCTTCGTAGGCCTGGCCCCATTAATTGGTAAGCTGCGCAAAATAAAACCTAATCAAATTAGCATCTCCTCAGTAGCATTTTGCTAAATCCCCAGTGGCGGAGGTGAATTTTTACGAAAAAAGATGTGTACTTTGAATTCTCAAATACCCGGAATTTAAAACTTCACGATCCAATCCCTCGAAAGATATTTCCGCTGATTTTGTATTGCATATTTAATTAATCCTTATGAAATAGTACCTCTCCAATTCACTAATTTTAGTGAACAGCCAATCGAATTTAAAGAAACAGGTTTTTAAAGTGGCTACTATTAATAAAAATAATTTTATGCTGATCAAGATACTGAGCATTTTTTCGGGCATCTGCTTTTTAGGTTTTACCGGCTTCTCACAAGAGACAGAAGAGTCTTTGCATCCGAAATTGGACAAATATTACAAGATCAATGATCCACCTCCACCTCCGGCTACAAAAACTTCGACAACTATTATTCTTACAAACGGTCCTTCCGCCAGTTCCTTGCCTGCAACAGTGGGGACGATCAACGGCGTAAATGCTCCACAATCAACTGTTCCTGTACCCGTGGAAGCCAAATCGGAGCTACCCGAAGCCGGGCCGCAGTCAGAGCCGGTTCCGGAAACCGTCATAGTCGTAAGCCCACCCCCGCCGCCGCCTGCCAGACCAACCGTTGCACCATCTCAACCAAGTGATAATGCACTTTACGGAGAAAACAGGCTGGGAAGCAGTACTCCGCAATATGGCACTTATAAAACCAATAGCAATGGGACGGGTTCCGTGACGACCACTCCGAAATAAAAATCTTTTCTTTTAATTTTTCTTAACTGCCAGGCACTGGTTGAGGATGATTGCTTAGTTTGCGTCTTTTTAATTTATCATTCATGAATAAACTAACTATCGCTTTCGCGCTATCCATTGCAGTCTTCACGGCATCTTGCCAAACGAGACCTACCATTGATTTTGAAACCTACAATCCGCCTTCTACTCTTGTAGTACCACAGCACATCGTCACAAAGGCGAAATTTCCCTTTATCGATATTCACAATCACCAGTGGAATATGGGAAGCAAAGATCTCAACGAATTGGTAAACGTAATGGATACATTGAACCTTGCGGTGATGATCAACCTAAGCGGTGGAAACGGAAGCAGTTTGAAAAGTTCTATCGAAAATATTAAAGCACATGCACCGAAACGATTTGTCGTTTTTGCCAATATTGATTTCGATGGAGTCGGAAAAAATAACTGGACTGAGAATGCTGTGAAACAACTTGAAGAAGACGTAAGAAACGGAGCAGGCGGTTTAAAAATCTTCAAGAATCTCGGCCTTTCGGTAAAAGATAACACAGGGAAATTTGTGGCAATCGACGATAAGAGGCTTGACCCGATTTGGGCAAAATGCGGCGAATTAAAAATTCCTGTGCTTATTCATACCGCCGACCCAAAACCATTTTGGGATCCTGCTGATGCTCATAATGAACGCTGGCTTGAGCTGGTCACCAAGCCGGGAAGGAAACGGACTGATACTGACCCGGCGCCATGGCAGCAACTGATGGATGAGCAACATCGCATGTTTAAAAAACATCCCAACACAACTTTTATCGCCGCGCATTTTGATTGGTATGCAAATGACTTGCAGAAACTAAGTACGTTTTTGGAGGAAATGCCAAATGTGTATGTAGAGTTCGGAGCAATTATCGCGGAACTTGGCAGGCAACCGATTTCAGCCAAAGATTTTTTTACCAAATACCAAAATAGAATTCTATTTGGCAAAGACAGTTGGGTACCGGAAGAGTACACTACCTACTTCCGCGTGCTGGAAACGAAGGATGAATATTTTCCTTACCACAAAAAATATCACGCATTCTGGGCGATGTATGGCATGGGCCTGCCCGACGAAATTCTCAAAAAGATTTATTATAAAAATGCGTTGACCCTTCTTCCCATGGTTGACAAGACCATGTTCCCGGACTGATTAATAAAAGGTGAAAAAGAACATAATTTCCGGAAGAAATCCAGGAAACGATTGAATCGTGCGATTATTCTCTTTACTGAATTTTACACCTTATTTCTCAACCAAAAATGGAACTGACGCCGTTTTATTTCCCTGCC
>JBBSPT010000300.1:0-4118 GCA_038258515.1 Chitinophagales bacterium
AAGAAGCAAGCAGAACAAATTTGTAGCTCATAAGCAATATTTGAATTTTAAGCAATCGAAAAAATAAATCCAAACCAGGTGTTATAATGTTCTATTCTTTCCTAAATCTACATTGAATAATCAATCAAAAATTAGTGCAATGACTTATTTTTTTTGCACCGTAATTCTCCTATTATACGTGGTTTTTACAGGAGTGTAATTATTGTTCATGGTAAGTGTTTTAAATGCTCAATTTGATTATTTAGTGAATTTCATATCGAACCTGCCGTCGGTAACATGGACTGTGTCTCTGTTTGCATTTACTGCATTGAACCAAAAGGTGCCAGAAGCAATTTGATTTATTTCATCAAATTTTTTGAGTATCAATTGACCGCTTAAGGGTGAATAAGTCAAAAAATCATCCAATGAATTATTAACCCAATGTCGATAATTGCCTCGAACGGTTCCTTTAGTGGTTTCTTGTAAATCGTATGTTTTTCCTTGCTCAAGTTTTACACTATCGCTAAGAATATTAATACTATTTAAGATTGATGAATTACTATTATCTCTTGCTGCAACTTGAAATACATAACCAGTTGGGCTTGAATAATAAATATATTGATAATAGCAAGTAAGGATAGGGCTTAATGACGGCCCTTTAGGTAAAAAAACTTTTCCATCAACCAAACACCCAAAAGTATTAGCACCCACTTGCGTTTCAGGTGGCAACTGATCAATGGGATTACCAGGTTTATGTTTCTTACATTCGCTGGCGGCAAGGCTAATAAAGAAAAGAGAAGAGAGAAGAATAAATTTGTAGCTCATAAGCTGTTAATTCAGTTTTAAGGCAATCAAAAAAATAAATCCTAACCAGATGTTATAATGTTCTATTCTTTCCTAAATCTACATTGAATAATCAATCAAAAATTAATGGAATGACTTGTTTTTTTTGCACTGTAATTCTACTATATGGTTTTTACAGGGGGTGCAATTATTGTTTCATGATAAGTGTTTTAAAGATTATTTAGTGAATTGCATATCAAACCTACCACCGGTAATTTTTATAGTGTCTCCATTCGTGTTAATAGCATTAAACCAAAAGCACCAGCAGCAGTTTCGCATAGGATATTAATGCTATTACTTCTATCGATTGCCTCGAAGTTTATGTAACAGTCAATGAGAACACTAAACCAGGAGATTCAACTTTCATCTTCAAAGAAAGAGATTTGCATTCCTTTCATAAAAAATTTATTTCCGTGTTACGAACTAAATCGTATATTGCCTACGAATAAAGTCGTAAGCATGTCAATTCGTAAAAATCTTAAGCCAACAGAAAGTGAGTTAGAAATTCTTCAAATATTGTGGGATCAGCAACCCTGTACCGTTCGAAACGTGCATGAGGAACTCTCAAAGACAAAAGAATCAGGATACACAACTACTTTAAAGCTGATGCAAATAATGTTTGAGAAAAAACTCGTAACCAGGGATGACAGTTCAAAAACTCATATTTACCAGGCTGCGATCTCGCGACAAAAAACTCAAAAACAATTTCTTGATAAGATGATTAACGGGCTGTTTTCCGGTTCTTCAACACAACTGGTTCTGCAGGCATTGGGAAATCAGAAGGCATCGAAAGAGGAGCTTGACGAGATTCAAAAATATCTTGACGATCTAAAAAACAAGTAGAATGAATTTTACGATGTTACAGCATTCTGTGTTTTTACAGGCGCTTGGAAGCGCAATCCTGAATAGTCTTTGGCAGGGATTTATTTGTTGGGCTGTTTACGATATAATTGTCGTGAGTTATAAGTCCGCTTCCTCGGCTTTTAAGAACAGGCTGAGTACAGTTTTCATTTTCGTTTCATTTTTCTGGTTCTTTGTTACTCTCCTGTCACATCTTTTAAGTCCCGCGGACCTGTCCCCTATAATTGCAAGCGCACACTCAAACCAGCAAATTTCAGGTTCGCATTCTTTGGAGCAAGTGCTGGCTTTCGCAGTTAAAACGGTGCCTTATCTGTCTGTTGCTTATATAATCCTGCTGTTCGTTTTGATGATCAAATTGATTTCATCTATCCGGCATGTATATTTTATTTCCAAAAACGGGCTTTCATTTCCTCCGCAGCAACTGCAGCAGTTTGCCTCGAAGGTGGCAAATCAAATTAATATTACAAGAAAACTTAGTCTTTGGGTTTCTCATCACATAGATGTACCGGCAACAATTGGATTCATTAAGCCTGTAATCCTCATTCCCATCGCTTCAATCAACAGTCTTTCAAATGAGCAACTTGAGGCGATCATTTTGCATGAATTGTCGCACATAAAAAGAAACGACTATCGCTTAAATCTTTTATTATCAATTATCGATACTGTTCTTTTCTTCAATCCGTTTATTTTACTTCTGTCGAAAGTTGTTAAACGCGAAAGAGAAAATTGCTGCGATGACTTTGTCATGCAATATCAATATGATCCACATTCTTACGCTTCTGCTCTTTTGAGACTTGAACAAGGTCGCAAATCAAAGAATCAATTAGCCATCGGAGCCGTTTCCGGTAAGAAGCAACTATTAACCAGGATCGTGAGAATAACGGGTGGCAGAGATTCGCAAAATCAATTTAACTATGGCCAAAAACTGATCACCTTACTTTTCCTAACTGGAATTATTTGTTCCATCGCGTGGTTGTCACCCGCTAATAATGGGAAGGTTCTTGTGAAACAAGTTGCTAAAAATGAAGTTACTTCTCGGTCAATCATAAAAAGTTCTCCTTTGAAAGGGCAGCCATTCAATTTCAGATACACCGCTGATTCTTCGTGGAAAACTGCAATTGAGGATAATGCCGCGCCTCAAATTATCGCAACGCCAGCGCTTCCCACAATTCCTACTGAATCATCAGCGGATCTGCCGACTTTTGATAATTCAGAAAGCGGAGACAACTTTGAAGCGCTTCAAAACCAACATGCAGGGGCCACACAAAATATTTTTGATGATCAGTCTCTTTTGAAGTTGATTCCCCTAAAAACACTACAGTAATTATCAAAGATGCATCTCGAAGTGAATATCGATGTGGATGAAATAAACAAAGAGCTGCAAAAAGCTTACAAAAGTATTAAAGCGATCGATTGGGAAACTATAGAGAGTGACGTTCATGAATCTCTCCGGCAAAATGGTGACAACAAATTGGAACAAGAAGAACTTGCGAAACTATTTACAAAAAATGCCATAGCAATTTCGAGGCTTAAAAGTATTAAAGAGAACTTCAATATGCCTCTCCTGCTGGAGAGTGTCAAGCGGGCATTCTTAACAAGGGATTCTGTAAGAGCAATGGAAGAGGAGTTTCATGAATCAATTGAAGCGAAAGTGAAAGCAGTGAGGCGTAAGGCCTCAGGATTTTCAATTAAAAAAGGAAATGCCAATACCTATCGATTCAGTTATTCTTATGGAAACGCTGAAAGACCGCGCCACAATTTCAAAAGAAACGAAAATTTCAGTTTTAGCATTCCTGTACCTATGCTGAAAAATCACGTTGAAATAAATTTTACGCAATCAACAAGCGAGAAGGAAAACCATTAATTCATCACTTTCAGTTTTACCGGTTAGGGCATTTATCAAATAAATATACTTCGACAAATCTCCGTCAGGCCTAGCCCCAACCACTTCTGCCCTTTTTCCTTTTTGGCAAAGACATAGAACCGTAGTTCGGTCTACAACGCTTGTTTAGAATCTTTTTAAAAGCGCATCTACTCCACCTTCGTATTCATCCTGATTTTCCGGTTTCAACTTTTTACATGAAAAAAGCCGCATCGACATGCGGCTAATTGTTAAGAACCAATCAGGTTCTGTAACCCCCAAAGAAAACGTTTATTCTAACCAGGCTTCCGGCCCTACCAGCCTTTCCATACCCCGAATACAATTTCTTTTTCCCGATGGATCGCACACAATATTTGGCAAGAAAGATTGCCTGGCTCAAAAGAAATGACTGAATGATTACGAAAAATCAGAAAGAACTGGTTGCATTTTTTTAACTAAAGAACATTCTCAGTTCATTATCAGGTGTCTCAATTATTTTAACTGTTATAGGGCTGAGTCATTTAATCAGCCTAAAATATTCGATTGGGGAGTTCGGTGAAGCTGGGATGAGTGG
>JBBSPT010000301.1:0-4111 GCA_038258515.1 Chitinophagales bacterium
AGAAAAAGTTACGGATGTACAACTTGCAGATGAACTCGAAGGAGTGATGCGTTCAATCAGGAAGCTAAGCCCAAGGCAGGAAGATAATTTTACGCTGAATCAAATAAGCAGCTTCAGCGACCGCGTGAGTTCTGTATTTTCTAGCATTAATCTTGGCGGATGGGCGATCGGCGTGCTGAGTCTTGTGGTGGGAGCATTTGGTATCGCCAACATCATGTTTGTGACGGTAAAAGAAAGAACCGCGATGATCGGTCTTAAGAAAGCAATTGGCGCGAAGAAAAAAAGTATTCTTTCAGAGTTTCTTTTGGAGGCGGCGATAATTTGCATCATGGGTGGTTTGATGGGCCTGCTGCTTGTTTACATCCTTACGTTGGTACTCACCAATGTATTTAATTTTCCGGTTTATATTTCTGGTGGCATTCTTTCCCTTGCAATTTCAATTTGTATTATCATTGGAATTCTTGCAGGAATTATTCCAGCTTACACTGCTTCAAGACTTGATCCGGTAGTTGCGATACGATCCTAATAATATTGAATTGCCCATCATCGAGAATATTTTCACTAAGGATAACGTGAGCCGAAAGCAGCGAAATCAGCGTCTGCAAATGTCTCGCATCCTGTTTACCTTTTATTAAGAAATGTGATTGAACTATGCCATATATTCTCGCGATAGAATCTTCCTGTGATGAAACGGCGGCTTCTGTTTGTAACGATGGTACCATATTAAGTAATATAGTCTTTAGTCAAACTGAGCATGAGCAGTATGGCGGTGTAGTTCCTGAACTTGCATCGAGGGCACACCTTCAGGCAATCATTCCCGTGGTAGATGAAGCATTGCAAACCGCAGGCATTTCAATTGATAAGATCGACGCATTTGCATTCACTCAATCGCCGGGTTTACTAGGCGCACTGCTAGTAGGGTCAGGATTTGCCAAGTCTCTTGCTCTTTCATTAAATAAACCATTGATTGCCGTAGATCACATGCAGGCGCATGTCTTAGCCAATCTGATAAAACCGGCAGCATCAGAAAAAGCCGTTCCATCTTTTCCTTTTCTCTGTCTCACTGTAAGTGGCGGGCATACGCAAATCATATTGTGCACTGATTATCTGGAAATGAAGATCATTGGGCAAACCCTGGATGATGCAGCGGGTGAAGCGTTTGACAAATCAGCAAAGATCCTGGGACTTCCATATCCGGGAGGACCTTTAATTGATAAGTATGCCACTCATGGCAACCCTGCAAAGTTTAAATTTCCTGAGCCAAAGATCGAAGGCCTGAATTTTAGTTTTAGCGGTTTAAAAACGGCCATTCTTTATTTTATAAGAGATGAAAAAGTGAAGAACGAAAACTTTGTCGAAGAAAATCTCGCTGATACTTGTGCTTCAATTCAATCCAGGATCGTTTCAATATTATTAAACAAATTAAGAGCGGCTTCTCATCAATACGAAATCAGGGACGTTTGCATTGCAGGCGGTGTGAGTGCCAATCGCGGACTAAGAAAAGCCTTTATAGAAATTGGTAAAGAAGAAGACTGGAATACATTCATACCTGAATTTCAGTATTGCACAGACAATGCTGCGATGATCGCAATGACCGCATATTATAAATTCCAGGCAGGTCAATTTGAAAATTTATCAATTGTTCCTTCAGCACGGTCAATTAGTGACAACTGGATACAATAAAAATTTTATCATTTCTTGCAAGACTTTTTGACAACGAAATCTGTTTTAAGTGTCACGTTTCGTTCTCTTAGGTTTGCAACGTAAGTAACTCTTATGAATAGAGAGGACGCAATAAGAAAAATTAAAGAACAAAAAGCCTGGGATGTATTAGTAATCGGCGGCGGTGCAACAGGTTTGGGCATAGCGCTGGAAGCCTGTACCCGTGGCTATTCCACACTTTTGATCGAGCAATCCGACTTTGCAAAGTCCACTTCATCCAAAAGCACAAAACTCGTTCATGGTGGCGTGAGATATCTTGCCCAGGGAAATGTGAAGCTTGTGAGAGAGGCAAGCGTTGAGCGCGGACTACTTTATAAAAATGCTCCCCACCTCGTAAAAAATCTAAGATTTATTATCCCTGTTTACAGTCGGTGGAGCCGGCTGAAATATACGATTGGATTAAAATTGTACGATTGGATTTCAGGTTCGTTGAGTCTTGGATCATCTGTTTTTATATCCCGCGAAGAAGTGATAAAGCACCTTCCGACTATCAATCAAAAAAAACTGAGAGGAGGCGTGCTGTATCATGACGGACAATTTGATGATGCAAGACTGGCCGTGAATCTGGCACAGACAATTTTTGATCATGGTGGCGTTGCGATCAATTATATGAAAGCAAAATCGTTGTTGAAAGAAAACGAAACAGTATCAGGAGTGTTGGCCGCAGGTGCTGAGTCTGGTGAAGAACATAATATAACAGCAAGGACTGTCGTAAATGCAACAGGGGTTTTTGCAGATTCCGTTATAGAGATGGATACACCCGGAACGAATAAACGTATTGCGGTAAGCCAGGGTGTACATATTGTGCTTGACAAGAAATTCCTCCCTGCCGATGATGCCATAATGATTCCCAAAACTGCAGACGGACGAGTCCTATTCATCGTGCCGTGGCATAATAAATTAATCGCGGGAACAACCGATACTCCTGTAAAAAATATTACATTGGAACCTGTAGCATCAGAAGCAGAAATAGAATTTATTTTGAAAACAGCCGGACTCTACCTCGTGAACAAACCGACACGCAAAGATGTGTTATCGGTTTTTGCAGGCCTTCGCCCGCTGGCAGCACTCAATGAAAAAAGCAACGACACAAAAGAAATTTCACGAAGCCACAAAATTATTATTTCTTCCTCCGGTCTGTTTACTATGATCGGCGGAAAGTGGACAACTTATAGAAAAATGGGAGAAGATATGGTTGACAGCATTGAGAAACAATTGGGATTGAAAAGTACCCCATCGGTCACGCCCAAGCTGTCTATTCATGGGTATTCCACCGACGCACCAGGCTCCGACTCTTTATATTTTTATGGAAGCGACGAAGCAGCTATACATGACCTGATCAAATCAAAAAACGAAAAATCAATAAGCCCGAAATTTGATTTTTTTATCGCACAGGTGCTTTGGGCTGTGAGAAAAGAAATGGCACGAACTGTGGAAGACGTGTTGAGCCGAAGAACGAGAACACTATTCCTCGATGCAAAAGAAAGTATGCGCATGGCTCCTGCTGTTGCTAAAATTATGGCTGAAGAAATAGGAAGAGATGAGAAGTGGATACAAAATGAAATTGATCAATTCTACAAAATCGCCCGCAATTATTTGGCAGATTAACTTTGTGCAAAACAGTTTGTTACATCTTAGATTTTACTTTTTGTTTTGCCTGTCGCCTTATTTTATACTTAAACAATCAAAATCTTCTAACAAGACTTTCGCCTGTTGGAAATCCCGATAGTCTATCAGAATAATTAATTTGCACATAAAATAATCATCATGAAATATCTCCTCGTCTGCCTGATAACGATTTCGTGCACCTTGACTTTTGCCCAAACTAAACTACCCGTCAAAGTTGTGAAAGCCGCAAATGGTAGCCAGGTAAATGTGTACATAAGCGATCGGGCATTCACCAGTTTTCTTTTCCCTGACACGTTGGAAAAGCCCGTTCTTTACCCGGTGCATGCGGCGGGAGGCGAAATTGTTACACGAGGATTTCCCCTCAACAAACAGCCAGGAGAACCTACCGATCACCCCCATCATTTAGGAGTTTGGTTCACCTTTGAAAATGTGAACGGACTGGATTTTTGGAACAACTCTTATGCAATTCCAAAAGAAAAAAAACATCTGTACGGTTGGATTAGAACAGACAGTGTGGCTACCAAATCCGGTTCGAAAAAAGGAAGTATTTTTTACCATGCTAATTGGACCAATGAAAACAAGGATGTACTGCTTGAAGAAGAAACACTGCTCGAATTTAGCGGAACAGCGCACAAGAGATATATAGACCGTACCACAACGCTAACAGCAAATACACTCGTGAATTTTACAGATGCGAAGGATGGCATGTATGCAATCAGGCTGGCACATGCCCTGGAAATGCCGTCCACAAAAGATGAAG
>JBBSPT010000302.1:0-4076 GCA_038258515.1 Chitinophagales bacterium
GATTTTAAAAAAGAACCAAGATCGCGATAAACCAAAAACCCAGGTCAGTCAACTTCTTTCTTTTTTATTTAAATAGGCGGTTTAAAAAATATATCCGCTGACAGGTTTTATAATCGTTATCACTACCACAACAACCCAGTACTAACTCTTAGTCTCCCACAAAAAATGTGGGATTTTTTTTGCCCTGCAATTTCCAAAAATTATTCTTGACCAAATGTGTCAATTCAAAATTTCAGAACTTTAACATTCAAAAAAAATGAACTGATGCAAAAAATTTCCTTTGAACACCAGGATGGAATCGTTGAAGGGCAGTTTGCTTCTGCAGGAATTGAAGCTCCTTTAGTGATTGTGATAAACGGGCATAACGGTTTTTATAATTATGGGATGTTTCCTGAAATCCAGAGAACACTGCAAAAAAATAATATCGCCAGCTATAGTTTCAATTTCAGTCACGGAGGAGTTGTTGGTGATGCAGATTTTTTTGAAGACCTGGAAAAATATGAAAGGAACTGTATGCGCCTTGAGGTAGAAGATGTTCTTTGTGTACTTCAAAATGCCATGACTGGTCAGCTTGAAAATCACCGGGAAATATTTCTGCTTGCGCACAGTCTTGGTGGCGTTCCGGCTATTTTTGGGGCGACAAAAGCGAAGGTCAAAAATATCAATGTGAATGGAATTATTCTACTCAGCACCGTGGCCGGGTTGAACTTTTGGCCCAAGGAGATGATCCGGGAATGGGAACGTGATAAAGTGTATCACAAAAAAAATAATCGCACTAAACAGATGCTACCACAGGGTGAAGAATTTTTGAATGAAGTGCTTGAAAGCGATTCCAAATGGAATATAGAAAAAGAAATCAAAAAACTTGATTGCCCGTTTTTAATCATTCATGGCGAAACGGATGAAGCTGTCCCGGTTGATCACAGTTACCTGAAATATAATTGGATAAAACAAAATGAGAAATCTTCACTGAAAATTATCCCGGGAGCGACACACACCTTCAATACAAAACATCCGTTTGAGGGAGCAAGCCCTCAACTTGAAGAAGCGCTTCAGGAAGTAGTAAGTTTCATCAATGCTGTGGCCATTTAGCCAGGATGATTTCCTTTTCCAATCACTTCCCCACCCTTAAAAAATAAATAGATTGTCCGTCGATCGGTTTGTAATGAAGTCAGGATGGAAATGCGAATTCCGGAACAAGTTATTCATCATAATCAAGACTCATTAGCATAAAAACAATAAATTGATCTAATTTTCATTTCCATTAACAACATCTTTACTTATGAGCCTGCACTTCGCGGACTACCTTATCATCGGTATCTATTTTCTTTTTGTCATCGGTGTTGGGTTTATCATTAAAAGAAGAATCAAGTCAAGCAACGACTTTCTTACAAGCAGCCGCAATATTCCTTTATGGATCACGAGTCTTGCGTTTATTTCTGCAAACCTTGGTGCACAGGAAGTAATAGGAATGGTAGCTTCAGGAGCAAAGTACGGGATTATGACCGTTCATTTCTATTGGATGGGAGCCATCTTCGCCATGGTTTTCCTTGGAGTGTTTATGATGCCTTTCTATTATGGAAGCCGGGCCAGGAGTGTTCCGGAATATCTATCACTTCGTTTCGATGAAAAGACACGGGGATTAAATGCTATTTCATTTGCAGCCATGACGGTCTTCTCATCAGGCATTTCGCTTTATGCACTGGCCAAACTTCTCGAGGTTATCCTGAAGTGGGACTTTGATGTTTCGATCTGGCTTGCCGCCGGCATTGTTATGCTCTATACTTTTCTTGGAGGATTGACAAGCGCTGTTTATAATGAAGTCCTGCAATTTTTTCTGATCGTTTTAGGACTATCACCTTTGGTAGTGGTAGCGCTTCATGATGCCGGTGGATGGTCGAACATTAAAACACTTTTGCAACCTGAGATGACACATGCATGGAAGTACATGGGTAATACGAGCGACAATCCCATGGGATTGCATTTTATTTCCCTGATCTTCGGGTTGGGATTCGTAATGTCTTTCGGCTATTGGTGCACCGATTTTCTTGTAGTGCAAAGGGCCATGATGGCAAAAAATATGAATGCCGCGCAGAGAACTCCTATCATTGCCGCAATACCCAAATTATTGATGCCGCTGATCGTGGTGTTGCCGGGGATGATCGCTATCACGCTGATGCAGCCTGCTTTGGCATCGAAGGGTTTTAGAATTCCGGTGGATGCTAATGGAGGGCTCGATTATACAATGACCCTTCCGTCGCTTATTTCACATTATTATCCTACCGGTTTACTCGGCGTGGGAATCACCGCACTGATTGCTTCTTTCATGAGTGGTATGGCAGGCAATGTAACAGCATTCAATTCTGTTTTTACTTTCGATATTTATCAATCCTATTTTGTAAAAAACAAGTCTGACAGGCATTATCTTATTGTAGGAAAAATGATCACCGTTGTAGGAATTTTATTGTCGATTGGCACTGCCTACATGGCTACGGGCTTCAACAACATCAATGATTTTCTGCAGCTCGTTTTCAGCTTCGTAAACGGACCTCTCTTTGCAACTTTTTTATTAGGGATGTTTTGGAAAAGAACGACCGGGCATGGTGCGTTTTGGGGGTTGGTCGCAGGCACATTGGCTGCTGCATTAACTCACGGGCTAACCGTAGCCGAAGGAAAGGGAGGATGGATATTTAATCTTTATGAAGTAAGCAGTGGAATGGGCCAGGCGTTCATCGTGGCTTCCGTTTCATGGATCATTAATTTCTGCACGACTATTATCGTAAGCCTTTTTACAAAGCCAAAGCCGGAATCAGAATTGCGTGGCCTTGTGTATTCATTGACGGTGAAGCCTTCCTACCACCAGGATAAATGGTATCTTAGGGTGAAGCCATTGGCAGTGATTTTAATCGTGCTTACAATTATTCTAAATTTTATTTTCTTTTAAAAAAGTCTGCGTGTATAAAAAATTAAATAACCTGGGATTTGTAATTGGAGTTTTCTTTACTATTATCTCTCTCGTTCTTATTATCGGAGGGCTGGTTTCACCCACCCTGGCAAATAAGCTAAATTTTTATACCGGATTTGTTTTCCTTGTATTCGGCCTTTGCATGACAATACTAAACAGGAACAACGAACAAGACGATAGCGCTATCGATCATGAATAATTTTCGTCATTTGCGCAAAACACTATTCTTTAATCATTCTCATCGATAGGAATGTCATAAAGCTTTTCATTCGAAGCCTTCAATTTTTCAACAGGCATTTTCATCACCTTTCTATCATAAGTCATGAAACCATTCACTTCGGTTTCAACGTCTGTAGTTTGAGTGTACACTGCAGCAGACAATCCTTTCTTTATAAGCTCTGCGAGTCGCAATGTCATAGAATGATATTTTTGAAACAAGCTGTCATTGCTTTTAAAAGTCTGGTATCCCCAGTTCTTTTGTTCCCAGGTATGTCCATCCACAGGCAATCCAAGTCCTCCGTATTCACCTAACACCAACGTCATCTTGGTTCCAAATATTTCCGGCTTCGGCATCGCAGGATCCGGGTAATTGTGCAAATCAAGTATATCGCCCACTTCATAATAATTTCCTCCACTTGCACTATTCACCAATCGCGAAGGATCCTTTTGCATTGTCCATTTTGTGATCTCAGCAGTCTTGAACTGCCCCCATGCTTCATTGAACGGAACCCAAACTACGATGCAGGGAAAATTGTACAACGAATTTATAATTGCCTTCCATTCTGTGCGGTAATATTGCTCGCTCTCAGTCGTGCGATCTCTCTCGGTTTGCTTCCTCAAAATGCCAGGATAGGATTCCCAGCGATTGCCCAAATCCCCGCTGGGCATGTCTTGCCAAACCAGCATCCCTATTTTATCACAATGAAAATACCAACGGGCAGGTTCCACTTTTACGTGTTTGCGAATCATATTAAAACCCATGTCTTTTAATTTCTCAACGTCAAATTTCAATGCCGCATCCGTTGGTGCCGTGTATAATCCATCAGGCCACCAACCCTGGTCAAGAGGCCCGAATTCAAAGACAAATTGATTGTTCAACATCATTCTTAAA
>JBBSPT010000303.1:0-4034 GCA_038258515.1 Chitinophagales bacterium
ATGTTGTAAACGGCTGTGTAGGCGAACGCCTTTCGCCTTTTAATTCATAAGAATCAGGCACTGGCCTTTCCACAATATAGTAAATTGTTTTACCTGTTTCACGATCTAAAATCAACACCACTCCGGTCTTTGTAGTTTGTGCTACCGCATCAATTTGTTTCCCATCCCTGTTGATTGTAACCAATGCAGGGGCCGAAGAAAAATCCCGGTCCCACACATCGTGGTGGACGTACTGGAAATGCCAGCTTCTCTTTCCTGTTTCTGCGTCCAAAGCGAGCATCGTATTCGCAAAAAGATTATTTCCTAATCTCTTCCCACCATAAAAGTCAAAAGAGGCGGAACCGGTGGAAGCAAATAATAATCCGCGTTTTTCGTCCAGGGAAAACCCACTCCAGTTATTTGCTCCGCCAATATATTTGTATGCTGCAGTATCATCCCATGTATCATACCCAAATTCTCCGGGGAACGGAATTGTATGAAAGATCCATTTTCTTTCCCCGGTCCTTACATCAAAAGCACGGATATGTCCGGGCGCTGCATGCGGGCCTTCATCGACTCTCACGCATGCAATTACAAGGTCTTTATAAATAGCAGGAGGAGACGTGGAATTGACCAGTAAATCATCAACATCCCGATCCAGGCCTTTATGCAAATCAATTTTTCCACTGTCTCCAAAACTAAGCACGGGGGTTCCGGTTTCTGAATTTATACTAAAGAGGTAAGATCCTGCGGAGTAGAAAATGCGTTTATCATTTTTATTGTCAGTCCAATAAGAAACACCTCTGCAATTATTCAGGACAAAGGAAGTTTTCCTGCTACTATCTAGTGGATCGAAAGGATTAAATACCCATTTCTCCTCGCCTGTAGCAGCATCGAGTGCAAAGAGCTTACTGTCTGGGGAAGTGGCATACAACATTCCATTGACGATTATGGGATTGCATTGTATTTGAGAATTGTGAATCGTATCTGCATCGCCTGAATGATAGACCCAGGCTATTTGTAATTCCTTTACATTGGAAGTGTCAATTTGCTTCAAGGAGGAATATTGAAGACTTGCAGGCGAACCTTTGTATGTTGACCAGGTAGAATGGTCCGTTGCGGATTGATCTTCATTCGATTTACAACCAACAAAGAAAACTAGCAATACAAGGCTAATTGCGGCGAACAATTTTTTCATAGGCCAATTTACAACGAAAAACATAGCTTCCGGAAGTGTGCTCTTTTTTAAATTTATTGGGAAAGGTAAAAATCATCGGTGTTTCTTGTTGATTGCTAACGAGGAAAATCGCTCTTTTCAGGAAAGAAAATTATCACTATAGCGATAGGCTTCAATCAGCTTTTGTTCCCCGTCTTTGTCAGGAAGAGAATTTCCATGCTCCATTCCCAGGATACCTTTATACCCTTTATTATAAATGTGCTTGAAAATATTTTTGTAGTTCATCTCGCCTGTAGTAGGCTCTTTGCGCCCGGGGTTGTCGCCTATCTGAAGGTATCCCAGTGCGTCCCAGGAAGCATCGATGTTGTTGATAATGTTTCCTTCATTGCGCTGCATATGATACATGTCGAATAAAAATTTACAGGACGGACTGTTCACTGCTTTGCAGATAGTATAGGTCTGATCGGAATGTCTCAAGAAAAGCTCAGGAGTATCACTTAAGGCCTCCAATACCATAACGAGACCGTGCGGCTCAAGTATTTCACATGCGGGCCTTAGCGAGTCTATCACATTAGCTGCCTGGTACTCAACAGAAATGCTGTGATCATAATTGCCCGGAACAACCGTTATCCATTTTGCATTACATCGCTTTGCACAATCGATCGCATTTCTACATGCAGTAAGAAATTTTTCTCTCCACGCCTTGTCACCGGAAGTAAGGGAAGTCTTCACGGGCCACTGATCGAAATTCACGACGAAAACCCCCATCCGCATGTTTAATTTTGAAAGGAGTTTGCCTATCTTTTCCTGCTCTGCTACAGGACGGCCCATATAGCCATTGTCTTCAATGGAACGAAATCCGTTATCGTAAGCGAATTGTATTTGATCTGTAAATTCTGAACCTGCGCTGCTTTTAAACATTCCATCGTGGATCGCGTAGTCGAGATTGAACGGCCTGTCGTTGGCAACATTTTTTGTTTTGTTTACAGATAAAGCATTTGATGTTGTAAGCAATCCTGCTCCGGCCAAAAATGATTGCTGAATGAAATTTCTTCTTATCATATAGTTTTAAATTAGACAACAGTTTAAGATGAAAATTAGTGAATGGGTTTGGAGCAAGTGTGCTGCCCTGTATGCATCCGGGTAAAGCTAAAAAAATTAATGAGAATAAAATTTTCTTGGTTTGATCTTAGGCAGCGATAAGAGTTCGATCTTTCAAAAAAAATACTATTTTTAGCACTCACAACGATTCTTGAAAATGGTTTCTACAGGATCAGCTTTTATTTACCTTTTTCGACACACTACTGCGATCGCTAAGAATTATTGCTATGGTTATTCCGTTCATGATTTCAAACAAAAATTTCAAAACAATTAAAACCAACACTAAATGGACACTACTATCGATCGCAAACAGTTATTTCTTGCCAGCCGCATTGCACTACTGGTAACAGCGATGACTTTCATTTTTAGATCTTCTCTTGAAGGAATATGGAGTAATGAATTTCATTTATCGAAAGAAGAATTGGGATGGGTATTCAGTCCTGCCTTTTGGGGCTTTACTCTTGCAATGTTATTCGGAGGACCACTTTGCGATATAATAGGAATGAAGCGCATATTGGGGCTGGCCTTTGTAGGGCATATAGCCGGTATCGTTATATACCTGGTTGCGAAAGATGCAACTATGTTATTTATCGGGACGGTATTTATTGGCGTGGGTAATGGAATGGTTGAGGCTGCATGTAATCCATTGACGGTTACATTATATCCTGAAAATAAATCTACTATGCTGAACCGTTTCCACGTATGGTTCCCGGGAGGTTTCGTAGTTGGCGGGTTACTGGCTTATGTGATGATTGAAAAAATGCAATTAGACTGGCGTATTTTAATTGCCACTCTTTTCATTCCTGCAATTATATATGGCTGGCTTTTCTTAAAATTAAAGTTTCCACAAACAGAAAGAGTTACCAGCGGCGTAAGTACAAAACAAATGTTTACAGCATGCTTGAATCCCTTATTTATTGTAATGGTAATATGCATGTTTATGACAGGCGCAACAGAGTTAGGAACCAACACCTGGATCGTTGCATTGCTGCAGGGCGCAAATGTTTCCGGTATATTGGTGCTTGTATTTATTAGCGGATTAATGGCATTGGGCCGTTCGTTTGCAGGGCCTGTTGTACACCGTTTGAACCCAAATGGTATGCTGATATTTTCTTCTTTATTTGCAGGCATAGGCCTTATTTTACTAAGTATGCTAAGTGGTCCCGCCGCTTTTGCAGGCGCATTTGTATTTGCCCTTGGTGTTTGTTTTTTCTGGCCTACTATGCTGGGCTTTGTGTCGGAATACCTTCCCAATACAGGTGCGCTCGGCCTTTCAATTATGGGTGGAGCCGGCATGTTCTCTACCTCACTTCTTGTTCCTGTTATGGGGCACTGGTACGATAGTTTCCGGGCTGATTCTCTTGCTACCGGCGCTACTGCGGCAGTCGCTGATGCATTCGCGGGTTCAAGCACCTTTTTGAAAGTTGCAATCATGCCTGCAATTTTGCTGGTGGTGTTTACAATTATTTATTTCAACCGCAAAGCATTTTATAAAAAACACAAAGACGACAGGGAAGCAGCGGCAAGAGGCGCGGCAGAAGCAATAGCTTAATATGACTTTAAAGTAAAATAATAATGCGACTCAAATTTTTATTTTGAGTCGCATTATTATGTTTGGAATATTGTTCCTGGGGTATTTCTCCCAACAACTATTTCATCATTGCAGGCTTATGAATTTGCTTCATCAATGTGCTGTCCCAGTCTCCGGAAACTTTTACTTGTGCAAGTGCACCGTACATGAAGGACTCGATGAGATTATGGTTAACGAGTACATAGG
>JBBSPT010000304.1:0-4025 GCA_038258515.1 Chitinophagales bacterium
CACAGCAAAGAAAATTGCAATAAAATTGTACAGTGGGTTGGCAGCAACCAGTCGAGATTCGATGAATTGTTCACGTTAGTCATTGAAAGAGAATTGCAATTAGGTCCACGGGCGTCATGGCCATTTAGCTATGCAGCTATTGCACATCCGGGTTTAATGAAAAACCATTTTCAAAAGTTGATAACGAATCTAAACAGGCCCGGCCTTCATGGAGCAATAAAAAGAAATACGCTTAGGTTTTTGAAAGAAATTGAAATACCTGCATGCCATCATGGAGTGATGCTTGATAAATGTTTTCAATTCCTTGAAACGCCGGAAGAAGAAGTTGCCATCAGAGCATTTGCGCTCGACATTCTATCCTGTTTAGCAAAACAATATCCCGAAATCATTCCGGAGATTAAACTATTAATTGAAGATAAAATTGCATATCAGAAGCCGGCATTTAAATCAACGGCGAGAAAATTTCTCGCCGCTCATTGATTGTTATATCATTTTTTTTGAGAATATCTTGACTTCAGATCCCTTTGCCATAATTACAGAAGAAGGCTTAGCATCTGTCAAAAAAGAAAATTCCTTCCCATAGAGCGCTCCGAAGTCGCAATCAATGGTATAATTCAATACAGGAAAAATGTCCCATCGCGGGTGCTGGACTTCGTAAACACTGGTTTTTTTTTCATCGATCTTCGTGAACCCCCAGTAGTGCTCGGTAATAAATTCCTCTTCGCTTCCTGGTCGTAGCGGCACTGATTTTTTTTCTGACAGCGTAGCGATGCGGTTCCATTCGCCCTTGTATTTCCATTGATATTCAGTTTCCAGTCCAGCATTTGTTTCTGCGTGAGAATGATTCATTTTCAATGTCACGTATCGTTCACTGTAAAGATGATTCGCCACCAGCGTTATTGCGAGTTTCGGAACTATTACCTTGATGAAAGTGACACCTCTTATCGTGTTTCCGTTCTGATCGTGTTTGACATAGAATCTCAAATTCACTTCTTCAAAATTGATGTGATAAGGGATTCCGAAACCTTTGATTTTAGTGTTTAAGAACATGAATCCGACAAGGCTTACCAATGTTTCACCACGAAAAGAATCGAGCTCAGTTTTATCAGGAACGAATGGCAATAGTATTTCAGATGGTACCGCATAGTTTGCGATGACCATGTTATTCCAAGCCGCGTGTAACAGGTGTGATTTCATCTTTTTTACCGTATTTTATTTTGCCAGAGGGCCGAAAGATCAAACGCAGGTTCTGATCGTAGGTGAAATAATTATACATCCAGTTGCTGAATACCGAAAGTTTATTTTTTACTCCGAGCAACAAGAACAAATGCAGGGCCATCCAAAGCATCCAAGCAAAAAAACCCTTGAAGTGAAGTTTTGGTTTCGGTATATCTACCACTGCAAGATTGCGGCCAACTGTTGCCATTGAACCTTTATCGTGGTATTCAAATTCCTTCATCGGGTGTTTTCCATTGGCAACGTTTAGCAGATTCGTAGCCAGCATGTCTCCCTGCGCTATTGCAACGGAAGCAACCTGGGGATGGCCATGAGGATAGGTCGGTGTTTCCATATATGCAACGTCGCCAATGGCGTAGATATCTTCGTAACCAGCGACTCTGCTGAACCTGTCGACCGTGATCCTGTTTCCTTTTACGATCACGCTATTGTCAATTCCTTCCGGAACATTTCCTTTCACCCCCGCTGCCCACACAACCATGCGGGAAGTGATCTTATCTCCATTTTGCATCGAAACAGTTTCTCCATCATAATCTTTTACAATCGTATTTGTTTTCACGATCACTCCGAGTCTTTCGAGGTAATCATGAGACTGTTCACTTGATTTTTCCGACATCGTCCCCAACGTTTCAGGGCTGCCTTCCAAAAGGTAAATCTTCATTTTACTGAAGTCAATTTCGGGATAATCTTTTGGCAGAACAAATCTCCGCATGTCAGCAATCGCACCGCTCATTTCAACTCCGGTAGGTCCACCACCCACAACAACAACCGTCAATAATTTCTCCAGCTCATTTTCGGATTTTGCATACAAAGCTTCTTCCATGTTTTGCAGCAGCCTGTATTTTATTTGCAAGGCTTCTAAAGTAGTCTTCATTGGGAAAGTGTATTGCACCAGTTGGTCGTTCCCGAAGAAATTTGTTCCAGCCCCGGTTGCTATAATGAGTTTGTCAAAAAAATATTCTTCCTGTGGAGTAATTACTTTTTTATTGACAAGGTCAACGGAAGTGACCTCAGCCATACGAAAATGTATATTGTCATCTTTATGAAAAACTTTCCGGAGGGGGAAAGAAATATCACTTGCATCGAGGCCGGCGGTAGCGACCTGGTAGAACAAGGGTTGAAATTGGTGAAAATTAAATCTGTCGATAAGCGTTACATCGAACCCCTTTTTTCTGCTAAGCTTTCTTGCGATTTTTAAACCGCCGAAGCCTCCGCCAATTATTATAGTTTTCATATTGTATGATGTTCAATATGCTCACAAAATGTGACTCTCAATTTAATTCCTTCACACATCTTAATACAATAACCTTACCTTAATTGTTTCTTTAACTTTTTTTAGAAGTTCAAGCGCATTGCCTGAAATATTCTTACTTACATCAAGCACGACGTAACCGATTTCATCATTGGTCTTCAGGTATTGCCCGAGGATATTTATTTTGTTTTCAGAAAGCTTGGTATTTATTTCTGATAAGACACCGGGTACATTTTTATGGATGTGTAAGATCCTATGAGTTTCTTCCTGTGGCGGCAGATTTAGGGCTGGGGTAGTATGAGATCCGGTTGTGATGCCTTTCTCAAGAAAATTAAAAAGTTTGTTACTAACATCATCCCCAATATTCCGCTGTGCTTCTTCCGTGGAACCACCGATATGCGGAGTCAGGATCACATTGCTTAAGCCTTGTAAAGGGCTCTCGAAACGATCGCCAATCTTTTGAGGTTCTACGGGAAACACATCTATTGCAGCTCCGCCAAGTTCTTTATTTACTAACGCATCCCGTAAGGCCGGAATATCAACTACCTGCCCCCTCGCATAATTGATGAGCATGGCTGCCGGTTTGAAATGCTTTAACGTAATCTTGTTGATTATGTTCCTGGTAGTAAGCAGATCGGGAACATGAAGGGTGACGATATCTGAATTTATCAGCAGTTCTTTTAAAGATTTTTTGTCTTCCGCATTTCCCAACGGCATTTTAGTTTCTGTATCATAGAAAATCACCTTCATTCCTAAAGACTCAGCAAGTACACTTACCTGCGACCCAATATTTCCATAACCCACTATTCCCAAGGTTTTGCCCCTTAGTTCGTGGCTGCCACTTGAGTCTTTAAGCCATCTTCCTTCATGTGCTGCCGCATTTTTATCAGGTATTCGCCTTATCAACATTATCGAAGAAGCGATGACCAATTCTGCAACAGAACGCGTATTGGAATACGGTGCATTGAAGACGGTGATACCTTTTTTAGTGGCAGCGTCAAGATCTACCTGGTTCACACCAATACAAAAGCAGCCAATAGCCTGTAATTTAACCGCATTGGCAAGTACAGTTTCATTAATTTTTGATTTAGAACGAATGCCGAGCAAATGGACATCTTTAATTTCTTTTATCAATTCACTTTCGCTTAGCGCTCCTGCAATCTGTTTAACCGAAGTGTATCCGGCATCGTTAAATTTTTTTGTTGCTGCTTTACTGATATTTTCAAGAAAAAGAATTTTGATTTTTTCTTTGGGATAACTGGTTGTCTTTTTTTCTGCCATATAAATTTTGTGTGTAATATTGCAAATATAATCCCTTAAACTATGAATTATTTCCAATGAAGTTTGGCAAAATTTATTTTCTTTCTATCATCTTTTGTGTTACAATAGCAGCCTGCAATTCAGGCTCCGCGACGAAACCTTCCACGGTAGATTCCACCGGGTATAAAGCGCCTGAACCCGGCGATATTTCGAAAAAAGAGCTGGAGAGATATCACAATGAAGTGGAAGATTTCTATGAAAAACATCTGGTTGCACG
>JBBSPT010000305.1:0-4011 GCA_038258515.1 Chitinophagales bacterium
GGAAAATCTTCTCTCAGCATCCGGTAAGCTTTCAGGCAAAGATTATTAGTAGAATCGGGTATCGGAAAACCAGTTGCAGAAAGTTTCGAAGTGTTGGATATCGCAGGAATTATTTCGAGAATGTCGCGGATGTTTATTGGAAAAAAGATTGTTTCCAGGTCGTGGTATCCGTCATTGTTTTTTCTGAGAATATTGAGCCCAAGATTTATTTTACAATTTGGAAAAGATATCATAAAACATGGCTCAGAAGTTAGTGTTGTGTGGGGAATTTATAGTTGGTCGTCGGCAGCCACTTAATTTTTTTTCCTTCCCTTAATTTCATCCCGTATCGATGCCGCTTTTATATAGTCTTCCTGCTCGAGCACTTCACTTAATAATGTTTCCAGTTCAGTGATTGATAGCTTCTTGAGGTCGTCGTTACCACCCTCGTTGTGAGACACAACTACTTTTTTCTTTTTATCATCCTCTTCCATTAATATTCCTGCGCTGTCAAGAATGTTATCATAGGTAAAAATGGGGCAGCCAAACCGGACTGCCAGTGCTACTGCATCCGAAGTGCGGGAATCGATCTCCACGGTATCGTGATCTGTGGAACAAACTAATTTTGAATAAAATATACCTTCCTGCAAGTCGTTGATGATTATTTCATGAAGCTCTACATTAAACGCCAGCATGAAATTTTTCATTAGGTCATGTGTTAGTGGACGGCTTGGCTGCATTCGCTCCAACGCTACTGCGATTGCCTGCGCTTCAAAGCCACCAATAACGATCGGCAGGCGTCGCAAACCATTTACTTCTCCGAGAACAACGGCATAAGAATGCGTCTGAGTGATACTATGAGACAGGGCTACAATCTCCAGTTCTATTTTCTTCATACCAATCTCTCTGTTTTGATTTTTGATATTGGCAAATATATAAAAATTAAAGGCTTTGATTTGTGGGAAAGCCTTTCGTAAGACGCCGGTCAATACCTTTCCGCCGCAATTATGATTTTAAACTTTTGACTGCTTCCGTAATTTTTGGCACTACTTCAAATGCATCACCGACGATTCCATAATCGGCTGCTTTAAAGAATGGAGCCTCAGGATCTTTGTTGATCACAACGATTGTTTTACTCCTGTTCACCCCGGCGAGATGCTGTATGGCGCCCGATATTCCGATAGCGATGTATAAATTCGGGGCAATCGTCAGGCCAGTTTGCCCAACATGTTCGTGATGGGGGCGCCAGTCGCTATCGCTCACAGGACGGCTACAGGCCGTGGCTGCTCCTAATGCTTCCGCGAGGTCTGTTACAATTTTCCAGTTCTCCGGTCCTTTCAAGCCCCGGCCGCCACTCACTACTATCTCAGCTTCGGCCAGCGGAATCTCTCCCTCCACTTTGTTCACGGCGGTCACTTTCACGCGGGGGTTTGGTACAGGAATGTTCAATTCTTCTACTTCCGCAGTACCCCCTGTTTCAGCTATTTTGAAAGCATTGGCGTTGAGAGAAATAATTTTAATATCAGACTTTATCGACACGTTCGCAAAAGCTTTTCCGCTAAATACACTTTTCTTAACAACAAACCCATTGTCTATTTTGGGAAGGCTTACTGCACCGGAAACAAGTCCTGCTTTTAACTTCGCAGATAATCTTGGAGCCAATGCCTTGCCATTGAAATTGTTTGAAAATATGATCACATTGGCTCCTGATTTTTGCACAACTTCCGCAAGAACATTTGTGAACACTTCATCATCAAACTTGTCAAGAGTGTCGTCTTTCTGGGTATAGATTTTTTTCAATCCGTATTTTCCGATTCCCGGAAGGTCATCCTGTACATGGCCCAGCACAACACCTTCAGCGGATGTGGCCAACATCTCTGCCACTTTAGCTCCGTAGGATGCAGCTTCAAGGGAACTCTTTTTCAAATGTCCTTCCGATTGGTCAAGAAATATTAATACGCTCATTATTCAGATAGAAATTAAAGATGAATGATGGATAAAAACGAAGTGCCCGGTTAAATAACTTTTGCTTCTTCATGCAACAACCGTACGAGTTCTTCGGGTTGATCGGCAGGAATCAGCTTTACACCTTTTTTTGCAGGAGGTAGTTCAAAAGATTCGATTACGGTAAGCTCTTCGCCGGGCGCAGGTTCTACAACATTTAACGGCTTGGATCTTGCACCCATTATTCCACGCATATTAGGTATTCTCTGTTCCGCCATTCCTTTTTGGCAACTGACTACTACAGGTAAGGTAGCCTCGATGGTTTCTTCACCTCCTTCGACTTCCCGGGTAACCGTAGCCGTAGAGCCTGCAAGTGAAAATGTTGTGGCGAGTGAAATGAATGGAATGTCTAATAGTTCAGCGATCATTCCTCCAACGGAGGAACCATTATAATCAATAGTCTCTTTGCCTGTAAAAATTAAATCGTAATTGTTTTGCCTCGCAACTGCTGCAATTTGAGTTGCTATAAAAAAGCTATCCCTGCTATCGCTATTCACCCTGTAGGCTTCTTCTCCTCCAAGTGCCAGCGCTTTGCGAATGATCGGATCAGCATCTGGTGTACCTACATTGATCAAATGCAGAACCACTGAAGGATCTGCCTCCTTTAATTCAATGGCTTTCACCAGGGCATACCATTCGTCATAGGGATTTATTATGAACTGCACGCCTGTCTCCGCAAATTTCGTATTATTATCAGTGAAGGCTATTTTTGCCGTAGTATCAGGTGTTTTGCTTATGCAAACGAGTATCTTCATCTGTTTTTTTTGGAGGTGTAAAGATACTAAGGAATGAAAATGTAAAAAATTATTTGATGGAAAGAATAGAGCAGATCAGGAAGTTGATGAAGTCAGACGAGCATGATAGTTTTTTGCAACATGCACTCGCCCTGGAATATATTAAACTGGGGCTCGATCCGGAGGCGGAAAAACTTTTCAGAAATATTTTGGATCAGGAACCGGGCTACATTGGATCCTACTACCATCTGGGAAAACTATTGGAAAGAAAAGGCGATATTGCCGGTGCAATGACAGTTTTCACGAAAGGTAAAGAAATAGCTACCACCGCAAAAGATCAACATTCTTTCAATGAGCTCAAGGCAGCATTAGATGATCTTGAACCGGAATAATAATTGAAAATATAAGAATGCTTCTTCGCGATCAATTCATTGCTTTCATTCAGAATCATCAATTGTTTGGTTTTAATGACTTCCTGATTTTGGCAGTGAGTGGGGGTGTAGATTCAGTGGTTCTTTGTGAGGTGTGTCACCAGGCAGGATTTCACTTTGCTATTGCTCATTGCAATTTTCAACTGAGAGGAGAGGAGAGCGATACAGACGAAAGTTTTGTGAGAGGACTTGGTAATAAATATGGAGTAAAAGTTTTGGTGAAAAAATTTGATACTGAAAAATTCGCTTCGGCGAATTCCCTTTCAATACAAGTGGCTGCCCGCGAATTGAGGTATCGTTGGTTTGACGAGATCGTTCACTCTCATGATGATTTACCCGGAGAAATTAAAACATCGCATCAGTCGACTTATTTACTAACTGCACATCACGCGAACGATAATATAGAAACTGTTCTTATGAATTTTTTCAAAGGAACAGGTATCACAGGACTGCGAGGCATCCTGCCAAAAAAGGGGAGAGTTATTCGTCCTTTCCTGTTCGCTAAAAAGCAAGAATTGATCACCTTTGCGCAGGAAAATAAATTATCATTTGTTGAGGACTCCTCAAACACTTCAGATAAGTACACCCGTAATTATTTCAGGCATCAACTTGTTCCCCTGGTTGAAAGAGTTTTCCCGGGCGCTGAAGAGAATCTGATTCACAACATAAAGCGGTTCACGGAAATAGAGCAATTGTACAAACAGGCAATATCTTATCACAAGAAGAATTTAGTGGAGTCAAACGGGAATGAATTTTACATTCCTGTGTTAAAGCTGGCCAGGGTCAAACCACTATCTACGATCATTTTTGAAATTATTAAAGAGTTTGGTTTCACTGCTCACCAAACAGCGGAAGTGATTGCA
>JBBSPT010000306.1:0-3997 GCA_038258515.1 Chitinophagales bacterium
GGCAATGTCTGCCCCGGTGCTGCGCATGTCTTTCTTAAATTTTTCGATCCAGTCGGGGCCAAAATTTTCGGTGCGTTTGCATTCATAAATTATTTTGCCACATTCCTGGCCAAAATTATTTCGCACGACCTGTACGCAATCAGCGCCACGCACACCTTTGCCCACTTCAGCGACCAGGTCAAAAGGAAAAGTATTGCGAAGTGTTTCTTCCAAGGCCATCTCGTGCACTTCACCCTGTAGCTGCATGGAGCCCTGGTCCTGCTTGCGCCGCATTTCTTCTGTCAGCTTTTTTTGATCTTCCAGTTGTTTTTCCAGCTCTTTCAATCTAAGCTGGTGTTCAGTTTCTTTTATGACATTTCTCTCAGTCTCCTGTTTCCTGATTTGCTCCACCAGCGATGATCGTTCTTCCGAAAGTTTCTTCTGCAGGACAATTTCCATTTCAGCTTCTTTGTTCCTGAGTTCTTCAACTTTTTTTAAGAACTGCAATTCATTCTGTCTCGCTGCTTTCAGTTTTTCTTCATTCTCGTGGTTAGCCTCCTGCAAAATTTTCAATTTGTTTTCAAAATCGTTGCTTATGGATTTTCTTAATTTGTCATTCAGATCAGATTCGATTTTCTGTCTCTCCCGTTGCAACTTTTCAGCAAACAATTCATTTTCTTTTTCCTTCTTCTTTTCAAAGGCTTTTAATTGTTCATCTAAATTTTTTTCCTGTTCCGCATAGCGTTGCCTGAGTGTGTTTGCATCACGATTGAATTTTTCTTCATACGCTTTTTCCAGCGATTTCGCTATCGCATCTTCAGGTGCGAATTCATTTTTACAGTTTGGGCAGATAATTAAGGTTGCCATTTTTCGAGTATATAATTTGACAGTAAATCGGGGAATAAAAAGGCCGCCTTCGAATGATAATCTCAGGCAGCCTTTTGTGCGGAAGAGGAGATTCGAACTCCCACGCCCGGTTACAGGCGCTACCACCTCAAGGTAGTGCGTCTACCAGTTTCGCCACCTCCGCTTGTCACTGTACAATTCCTGCATTGGGATGCAATTGAAAAATACAGGGAGGATTGCAAATTTAATAAAAGAGCCAAACTAAATCCTAATTGTTTAGGATAATTCTAAAGGTTGTTCCTTTGCCAGCTTCAGAAGATTTTACAGATAGCTGTCCCTGGTGATATTGTTCAATAATTCGTTTCGATAAGGAAAGCCCAAGTCCCCATCCTCTTTTTTTAGTCGTGAATCCGGGCTTAAAAACCTTTGATAGATTTTGCTTACTGATCCCCTTCCCGGTATCGGAAACATCCACAATAATCTGCTTAGATCGTTGCCATATTTTCACAGTTATTTTTCCTCTTCCTTCCATCGCATCCAGGGCATTCTTCAAGAGATTTTCAATAACCCAATCAATCAGCGGTCCTGAAATTTTCGCAATGACCGGGAAGTCTGTTGGAGCGTCTATTTGAAAATTGACCTTTTCAGAAGCCCGTCTTTTTATATAGCTCACCATCTTTTCCACTTGTTCGGTCAAGTTGGCCTCTTCGAGTTTTGGTGAACTTCCAATTTTTCCAAAGCGGTCACTGATTAGTTTTAAGCGCTGCAAATCTTTCTCCATTTCCGATGAAATGGCATCTTCATTTTTTTCTTTCAACATCTCCACCCATCCTTCCAATGATGAGATTGGAGTGCCAAGTTGGTGCGCCGTTTCTTTTGCCATGCCGGCCCATACCTGGTTTTGTGTCGATTTATTTCTTGCAGAAATTGCGTACAAAGTTATGAGAATGAATAGCGCTACAATGATCAGCTGAACGCTTGGATAATATTTCACCTGCTTGAGCAAGAGTGAGTCTCCATAATAGTATTTATCCGCAACGTAAGGCTCCTGATTTAATACCAGGACTATAGGTGGGTGAGCAGTCTTAAACTCTTTCAATTTTTTTTGCAAAAAGCTTTTGTCGGTCTTGATACTGATTGAATCCAGGTTTCTGGAGTCAATGATGCTGTCTTTTTCATTTGTTTGAATAATTGGAATGTCAGCATTCTGCTGCTGTATCTGTACTGCAAGATTGAGGTTTGCATTTTCGCCGGATGATGCTATAAATTTGTTTGCCTCAACCCATTGACTTATCTTTTCTCTTTCTTCTTTTTCTATTTTTTGCGCTAAAAGATTAGAATAAAAAATAGTGCCTATGACGATCGCCACAGCAACCAATGCGAGCCCGGTTCTCCAGTTTATAAGTTGCCTTAACATCTTAAATCGATTGTGATCAAATCTAAAGTCATTTCCCCTAATATCGGAACTGCATTCTAAATTCTTTTATGTTTGTGTTATACCTTAAAAATAAAATGTGAATTCTTTACCGTCAGTGGCAGTCGTAATCCTTAACTGGAATGGAAGAGACCTGTTGGAAAAGTTTCTTCCGTCGGTGTTGGCTTCTGATTACGATAACCTTTCTGTAATAGTAGCTGACAATGCTTCAACTGACGATTCCATTGCATTTTTAAGAAAGAATTTTCCCGAAATCAGATTGTTGTTAAGTGACAATAATGAAGGATTTTCCAAAGGTTATAATTCAGCTCTCAGGAGAGTGTCGGCAGATTATTATGTGTTGCTGAACAGCGATGTTGAAGTAACTGAAAACTGGATTTCACCGGTGATTTCATTGATGGAGTCTGATGTGAGTATCGGAGCCTGCCAGCCAAAAATTCTTTCCTTCGAAAGAAAAGATGAGTTTGAATATGCAGGTGCGGCCGGTGGTTGGCTGGATTCGCTGGGGTATCCTTTTGCAAGGGGAAGAGTATTTGATACCTGCGAAAAAGATTCAGGGCAATACAATTCTGCTCAGAAAATTTTTTGGGCTACAGGCGCGGCCTTATTTGTAAGGTCTTCTGTTTTTCATGAGCTTGGTGGGTTTGATGAATATTTTTTTGCGCACCAGGAAGAGATTGATCTTTGCTGGCGAATGCAACGGGCGGGTTACAAAATCTACTCAGAGCCTGCCTCCATAGTTTATCACCTTGGGGGAGGAACACTTCCAATGGGTGATCGAAAAAAAACGTTTCTGAACTTTCGTAATAACCTGGTTATGATGTCGAAAAATCTTCCATTGAGTGAAGCCTTATGGAAAATTCCTGTAAGAATTGTGTTGGATACAATTGCGGGTTATCGTGCCCTGGTAGATGGAAACTTCAGCACATTCATTTCAATAGCAAATGCTCACTTTAATTTCCTGGGATGGGTCGTTACCGGGCGGCGGGGTAAAAAACTACGGCGGGTAAATTTGAAAGAGTTGCATGGAGTTTATTCGGGAAGTGTGGCATGGCGATATTTCCTCACCAAGGAAAAAACATTTTCCGAAATTGTTTTGGGCATTAAATGATTTTTAACATCTATGTTTTATTTTTGTGAAGCAAAATTTATACTATGGACCATGAAGAAATAACGGAGGTACATGATAAAGACATAGCCCATAACTGGGTATCTTCTTCACGTTTTTTATTTTATTGTCAATTGGTTATAATGGCGGCTCTTATTTTGGGAGGCTGCTACACGATGTACAAACACCGGTACACCGGCAAGCCCAAGGTTGAAGTTCCGGGCAATACCTTGTATAATCCACAGTACAAATAAATTTTGGCTACAGAGAGTCATTGGTTATTTTTGCTATCCATTTTTAGTTCTTATAAATACTGCGGAAGTAGCTCATTTGGTAGAGCACGACCTTGCCAAGGTCGGGGTGGCCGGTTCGAGCCCGGTCTTCCGCTCAAGGTCCCGTTTCGGTAACTACCGGGATGGGATTTTTTTTGATATAAAAAGATGTTTACCCGGGTGGTGGAACTGGTAGACACGCAGGACTTAAAATCCTGTGATCAGCAATGGTCGTGTGGGTTCAATTCCCATCCCGGGTACTAACCTCAATATTTTGTTGAGGTTTTTTTATGTACTTCATCTACATTCTGTATTCAAAAAATTTCGACCGGTACTATGTCGGCCACTGTGAAGATA
>JBBSPT010000307.1:0-3997 GCA_038258515.1 Chitinophagales bacterium
CAAACCATGAGAAAAAGATTCGGCTTCGTAAACAGAATCACTTCACGATTCTATTTACAAAATTGGCTATCCAATTATTGATTTCTATAAAATGGAAAATTTGGCGGTGAGACGAACCATATCTAAATGTTTTTGAGAAAATAAACATCCCAAATAATACAAAGTGCCCGGGACTGGATTCGAACCAGCACATCCTTGCGAACGCTGCGACCTGAACACAGTGCGTCTACCAATTTCGCCACCCGGGCATTACTCATTTGCTAATCAATCTACTGATGGCAAAGATGAAAATAAATCCATTTAAAATATCAATAATTTATAGAATAGATAATTCGGTTGTTCAATTACGCTGTTTTCGTTTCGACAAATCTGTACTATACACTCACATTAAAATCTCTTAAAGCATCATTCAAACTCGTTTTCTTATCGGTACTTTCTTTCCGTGTACCAATAATTAAAGCACAACTGACATTGTATTCTCCTGCGGGAAACTTTTTTAAATAACTCCCGGGGATCACCACGCTGCGCTGTGGAATATTTCCTCGGAATTCAACAGGTTCGTTTCCACTCACGTCAATTATTTTAGTTGATTGTGTTAGTACAACATTTGCCCCGAGAACTGCTTCTCTCTCGACTTTTACCCCTTCAACGACAATACTTCTGCTACCGATAAAACATCCATCTTCAATGATAACAGGACTCGCCTGCAGGGGCTCAAGTACTCCCCCGATACCTACGCCACCACTGAGGTGTACATTCTTTCCTATCTGCGCGCAGCTACCAACCGTGGCCCACGTATCAACCATGGTTCCTTCGTCCACATAAGCGCCAATATTCACATAACTCGGCATCAACACAACGTTTTTCGCGAGATAAGCTCCATAACGAGCAATGGCATGCGGTACTGCTCTCACCCCAAGATCTTTATAATTCTTTTTCAACTTCATCTTATCGTAAAATTCAAAGGGCGGCAACGTGAATGTCTCCATCTGCTGAATTCCAAAATATAAAAGTATTGCCTGTTTCACCCACTCGTTCACTTTCCAAAGCTGCTGCGATTTCATGTCATTTGAAACAGTATCCATTGGCATTGCTGTACGCAGTTTACCCTCATCCACTTTTTCGATCACCGCCCTTATTGCGTTTTTATAGCTCTCATCTTTTAGCAAGTCACGGTTTTCCCAGGCATCAGCAATCATTTTCTGTAAATCCATATCTATTCATTTTTTGCAAACATAATAATGTAATGATAAAAAAAATCGAAATGATTAATTGATAACTTTGGCTGCGTCAATGAAGAAAATTTTAGTTATACAAACTGCTTTTACAGGCGATGTGGTGTTGGCAACTGCCTTGCTTGAAAAACTTCACACTTTTTTTCCAGCGGCAGCGATTGATCTTTTAGTAAGAAAGGGCAACGAGGGACTTTTGCTCAATCATCCATTCGTGCATGAAACACTTGTTTGGAACAAAAAAGGAAATAAGAATAAGAATCTCTTTTCCCTTTTATTGAGAATAAGAAAGAATAGATACGACATCCTGTTCAACTTGCAGAGATTTGCATCCACCGGTCTTCTTACGGCATTTTCCGGGGCCAAAGAAAAAATAGGATTTGATAAAAATCCATTGAGCTTTTTCTTCACTAAAAAAATCAAACACCAAATTTCTGATGGCCTGCATGAAGTGGAAAGAAACAATAAACTTGTTGAGCATATTACGGACGATACAGTCACAAAACCGCGCCTCTATCCGTCGGAAAATAATTTTGAGGAAGTAAAAAAATACTGTGGCGAAAAATATATTTGCGTCACTCCGGCAAGCGTGTGGTTTACCAAACAATACCCTGAAGAAAAGTGGGTAGATCTCATCAATGAATTTCCGGGGCAATACAATATTTTTCTTCTCGGTGGAAAAGATGATGCACTATTATGTGAAAGCATAAAACGGAAAACTAAAAAAACAAAGGTAGAAGTGCTTGCTGGAAAATTGGGTTTTCTTTCTTCCGTCGCGCTAATGAAGAATGCTGCAATGAACTACACGAACGATTCAGCACCATTGCATTTTGCCTCGGCAGTGGATGCTCCTGTCACAGCAATTTTTTGTTCCACCATACCGTCTTTCGGTTTTTACCCGTTGTCAACACAATCAATCATAGCAGAGACAAAGCAGGATTTACCTTGCAGACCCTGCTCAATACACGGCCTGAGAGCTTGTCCTCTGGGGCATTTTAAATGCGCATACACTATAGAAACTACTCAATTACTTCAAGCATTAGATGAATGAACAATGAAATTTTTGAAGAAGATTTGAATGCTGCAGTAAACACGATGAAGAACGGTGAGATCATTTTGTATCCGACTGATACGATCTGGGGAATCGGCTGCGATGCAACAAACAAAGAAGCTATAAAAAAAATTTACCGGCTCAAAAACAGAGATGAACAAAAATCGATGATCATTCTTGTAGCTGCATCTTCTGACATTAACTATTATGTTTCCAATCCTTCACAAAAAATTCTTGCACTCTTGGCATTGCAGGAGACACCCACTACAGCCATATTTCCCAACGCTATCAATCTTCCGTCCAACCTGATAAATGAAGATGGAAGTATAGCAATCAGGGTGACGAAGGATAACTTTTGCAACCACATAATTACCCGATTGGGTCATCCAATCGTTTCCACGTCTGCAAACATTTCAGGGCAATATTATCCACAAATATTTTCGCAGATCAGTGACGAAATCAAAAATGGAGTTGACTATATTGTTCGATGGAGGCAGCAAGAGCAAACAGTTGCCAACCCCTCTTCAATAGTTAAGTTGAGCAGCGAAGGTGCTGTTGAAACACTCCGTTAGATTTCTGTCTGTTCCTGATCTATAAGCCAATTCCAATTCCTAACTGAATGGAATTGAGTTTCCAGCTGTCTTTTTTTCCGATATTATCGAGATTTGTCATACCTCCAACGTAACGTCCATAGACATTCACTTTTGAAAAGCCCAGTTGTACACCACCGACTAAAGAAAAACTGCCAGATTTGAAGGCGTCCTCACCGTTTTGCAATAAGTCTTTATTTTGATCAAGTAAAATTCCAAACTGTGGACCGGCTTGCAATGAAAGAATTTTATTCAATCTGTATCCTAATAATACCGGAATCGTGAGATAGTTTAGTTTGATCTTGTCAACTTTGTTGAACTGATAAACCTGGCTGAAGTCGGATGCGGTATCCTGGTTTACCTGGTTAAAAAGTACTTCAGGTTGAACATACAATTTTTCACCACCTACCGCTATATATCCCCCAATGTGATAGCCAAAAGAGAATTCATCTTTAAAAGATTTGCCGGTCAATTTATTAAGGTTTGCACCACCTTTTATTCCAATTGTGAATGATTGGGAAAAGAGAGCCGGAGAAAAGAACATGCAAATGGCAACAATGATAAGTTTAGTTTTCATAATAAAAATTTTAACTCACCATTTTCAATTAATATGCCAATGTCATTTGGTCAAAATGTGAATCCTACATTGATGGCGTAAATGGAAGTAAGCGCCTTGTCAGACGTTGAAGGTATATAGTAGTCGAAGTAAATTTCAGGTTCTACATAAAAATTTCCGAAGCTGTAATTTGCATCTAAATCCAGTCCGATGGATTGCAATTCGAATTTTCCATTATTATTTGATGAATTAAACCGGCGAAGTTTCCGTAATTTTTTCTTGGTATATGCATTATACAAATTCGAACTTTTACGATGGGTTACAGAAAAGTTGTTCCTGCCCGCGACGAACGACAATTGAGGAGTAAACCTTGCTGCATCTTTGCCCGAAAATAATCGATGAAAAATAAAGTCGTGCTCAACCGACGGAGTTACCGAAAAAGAGGAAAGCCTGGTAGTTGCTGTGTCTGTAAACTTTATTAGCGTCGGTCTGTTCACGATGAGTACAACGGTATCCACGTTCACAATTTCCATATAGTTTCCCTTGGAATACCCGAAGGAAATTCCCG
>JBBSPT010000308.1:0-3992 GCA_038258515.1 Chitinophagales bacterium
CTGGGGGCGTATTGCAGAGGGATCAGGAGAAGACCCATATCTTGGTTCCAGGATAGCGGAGGCTTTCGTTCATGGTTACCAGGGCAGCGATCTTTCCCGGAACAACACCATCATGGCCTGCGTAAAACATTTCGCATTGTACGGCGCAGCCGAAGGGGGGCGGGATTATAATACAGTCGATATGAGTCATCAGACGATGTATAACATTTACTTTCCACCATTCAAAGCTGCGGTGGACGCAGGAGTTGGAAGTGTGATGGCGTCCTTTAATGAGGTGGATGGCGTACCTGCTACGGCAAACAGTTGGCTGATGACTGAAGTGCTTCGCAAGCAATGGGGATTCAACGGCTTTACCGTAAGTGATTACACCGGCATCAACGAAATGATAGCGCACGGAATCGGTGATTTGCAAACAGTGTCAGCAAGAGCAATCAATGCAGGGTTGGATATGGATATGGTGGGAGAGGGTTTTCTAACAACTTTGGAAAAGTCGTTGAAAGAGAACAAGGTGACATTGCAACAGGTTAACAATGCCTGCAGGAAAGTTCTTGAAGCAAAATATAAATTAGGATTGTTCGATGATCCTTATCGTTACTGCGATGATGAGCGGGCAACCACTGAAATCTTCACTGAGGCCAACAGGAAAGTTGCCCGCGAGACTGCTGCGCAGACTTTCGTTTTATTTAAAAATCAAGATAAAATTTTACCACTAAAAAAGACGGGAACGATTGCACTGATTGGCCCGCTCGCTGATGCAAAAGAAAATATGACCGGAACATGGAGCGTTGCCGCTGACTTTTCAAAATCAATTTCGTTGTTGCAAGGCCTAAAGAACGTGGTGGGAAATAATGTAAGAATCAATTTTGCGCTTGGCGCTAATTTATCAGCAGACAGTCTTTTTGAGGAGAGAGCAGGAATGTTTGGGAAATCATTCAAACGGGATTTACGCCCGGCGCAGGAGATCATGAATGAAGCGGTCGCACTGGCAAATCGAAGCGATGTGATAGTCGCAGCCTTAGGAGAATCTGCAGAGATGACCGGCGAAAGCAGCAGCCGATCCGACATTGAAATTCCACAGTCGCAAAAGGATTTATTGAAGGCATTAGTGAAGACGGGTAAACCTTTAGTGTTGGTATTATTTACCGGTCGTCCACTGGCTTTAAAATGGGAAAATGAAAATGTACCTGCCATTCTCAATGTTTGGTTTGGTGGTTCCGAGGCTGGTAATGCTATCGCCGATGTTTTGTTTGGAGACGTAAATCCTTCAGGAAAGCTCAGTACTACATTTCCCCAAAATGTTGGACAGATACCGCTTTATTACAATCATAAGAATACCGGTCGACCCCTGGAAGGCGATTGGTTTCAGAAGTTTCGTTCCAATTATTTAGATGTCTCCAATGACCCGGTGTATCCGTTTGGTTATGGATTAAGTTACACTTCATTCTCGTATGGCAATCTCAGCCTTAGTGATAGTGCCATGAAAAATACCGGATCAATCCTTGCATCAATAGAGGTAACCAATACAGGCTCTGTAAAGGGGAAGGAAGTTGTTCAATTGTACATTCGTGATTTGGTAGGAAGTACAACGCGACCTGTGAAAGAATTGAAAGGTTTTCAAAAAATTGAATTGAAACCGGGTGAACATAAAGTTGTGCAATTCAGGATCACTAATGAGGATCTGAAATTCTATAATTACGATCTGAAGCATGTTTCCGAGCCAGGAGATTATTTAATTTTTGTTGGTGGAAACAGTCGTGATTTAAAAGAAGCACACTTTGTCTTAAGTCAATAAAATTTAATCTATGACACAAAAGCAATTGTCACGATTTCTGCTTTGTTGCGCCTCGTTTTTCGCTTTGCAGGCCTGTGGGAAAAAAATTTCAAGTACCAACGCGGTTGTTCCTCCGGCAGACACTGCTATTGCAGGGCATATTGACTGGTGGCTTACAACAGGGGATCAATCTGCACTCCTGCAGAAACAAGCTCCGTTGGCTTTCACAAATAATCTTAACTCCAGTCCAACAATCCGTGTCGATACCACTTTTGTTTTTCAAACGATTGACGGATTTGGTTACAGCCTGACCGGCGGAAGCGCTTACTTAATTAATGGATTGTCCGGGCAGGTAAGAGCTAATCTTTTAAAGGAATTATTCGGTCGTGACAGTAATTCTATCGGAGTCAGTTATTTAAGGATCAGTATAGGAGCATCTGATCTTGATTCCATGGTTTTTAGCTATGATGATTTACCAACAGGGGAAACGGATTTGAATCTCGACCAATTCTCGCTCGATCCTGACCGGAAAAATTTAATTCCCGTATTGAAAGAAATTCTTACAATCAATCCTGGAATAAAAATTATGGGATCTCCCTGGAGCCCTCCTGTCTGGATGAAAGATAACGGCAATTCAAAAGGAGGAAGCTTACTGCCCCGGTATTACAATGTGTACGCGCAATACTTTGTAAAATATATCCAGGAGATGAAGGCTGAAGGAATTACCATCGATGCTATCACGCCACAGAATGAGCCGTTGCATCCCGGAAACAATCCGAGTATGCTGATGTTGGCAGAGCAGGAAAGAGATTTCATAAAAAACAACCTGGGACCGGCTTTTAGGGATGCCGGACTGACAACAAAGATTATTGTTTATGATCACAATCTCGATCGCCCTGACTATCCTCTGACTATTTTAAACGATCCGGAAGCAAATAAATTTGTTGATGGATCGGCCTTTCATTTATATGGCGGAAAGGTTGACGCATTAGAAACAGTGCACAACGCATACCCAGACAAAAATCTTTATTTCACTGAGCAATGGACCGGGTCAAATGAAAGTTTTGACAATAATCTGATGTGGCATGTGAAAAATGTGATCATCGGTACGATGCGGAATTGGTGCCGGATAGTGCTGGAGTGGAATCTTGCAAGTGATCCTGATTATAAACCACACACGCCAGGCGGCTGCGATCAATGTAAGGGCGCTTTGACAATTGATGCTGATTCCATCAGGAAAAGAGCGAGCTATTATATTCTTGCCCACGCTTCCAAATTCGTGCCTCCGGGATCAGTCCGCATAAACAGTAATGTTCCGGCAGGTCTGGATAACGTTGCCTTCAAAACTGCCGAAGGCAAAAAAATACTTATCGTTTTAAATGATAATTCTTCCTCTGCTGCTTTCAATATACAATTCAATGTAAATGGCGCAAGAGCTTCCATTCCGCCTCACAGTGTCGCGACTTATGTTTGGTAAGTTGAAGTATTTTCAGTGTTCTCTAATAGTTAGATAAATACAAACAGCTATCTCTCGTGCTACTTAAAATAGACTGCATGAAACACAGCCAGCGGAGCCCTTCTTCCTACATTTAATGAAAGTGTGTCAGCATTTAGTGTATAGTTATCTGCCAGCTCAAACACTTTCAGAAATTCTCCTTCGTTTACATCTACGTCTGGACAGGCTTTCATCGTTGTAGCCATTTGTGAGAAACGAATCCTGCAACCAGTTTCTAAAGTGTAGGTGCCTGTGAAATTATTACAGCCTGCAAACCCTGTTACACGGTTAGAGTCCGCTTTGAGCATGAAATACGATTCACGTTCCTGGTTGGCTGCCATCGTTATATTCTGACCTTCTAGTGTAACAAGTTTCCAATATTTATTCACAATGCCTTCATTATCTTTTTGACCTAACGGAGAAGAGTCATTATTTTCTTGGTTTGCCTTACGACTGCTTCCGCATGATGAAAATATCACAAGAGCAATGATCGCAATAATTAATGGTGCCTTCATGTCTTTCAATTTTTTCTGAGTTTATTTTTTCTGAGTTAAATAATTAGCGACCGCTTCATAAGCCGGTAGCACCATGGATCATTGGCGCTGTTTCCTGCAACGGGATGAGACGCCAAACGTACGATTACTATTTCCGCAACAGGATCAATCACAGTAAAAAAATCATAGGAATAGACTCCTTAATTATGGCTATTTATTTTATTCCACAGTA
>JBBSPT010000309.1:0-3986 GCA_038258515.1 Chitinophagales bacterium
TATCCAACCCGGCTTTTGAGCCAATTCTGACGGTGGTAAAATCAGCAATCAATTTGAGAAAAAGCTGCCTGGAAAGTTCAGTTTTGCTTAAAGTATCTCCCTTAGAAAATAAAATCTTTGATGTCAATTGCTGCTTTCTCCCGCATCTCGATCATGGGAATAAAATTTTGGTTGCGATGCATGACATCACTCACTATAAAAATATGGAACAGGAACGGGAGGACGTAATTAATTTTGTGGCACACGAACTGCGAAATCCATTATCCAACCTTGTCCTGGTTTCCGAACTGATGATGGACGAGCTTCGGGACAATAATTCTGCCTCGATGGAAGAACTGCTGTGGGTAAATAATAAAAACATTCTGAGACTGAAAAAAATAATAGAAGAACTCTATGATGCAACCACCATCGACTCCGGAAATTTAAAACTTGAAAAAACACATTTCAACATGAAAGAGATGGTCTCTGAAGCGATCGGCACCGTGAAATCCCTTCAGCCTGAACGAAAAATTGAGTGTAACGGAGATTTTGATATTGATATTTATGGCGACAGGTTTCGCCTGATACAAGTGCTCACCAATTATCTAAGTAACGGGATCAAGTACTCGCCGGCTGACAGTAAGATTACGATCCAAATATCTTACGATGAAAGTACAGTCACTGTAGGGGTGGACGACAAAGGAATGGGAATTCAGCAAAGCCACATGACTGTGCTGTTTGACAGATTTTTCAGATCTGAAAAATGTAGGAATATTGAAGGGATAGGTCTGGGCTTATACCTTTGCCGACAGATCATCACCGCTCACGGTGGCAGAGTTTGGGCCGAAAGTGAAGAAGGATACGGTTCTCGCTTTTATTTCTCCATTCCACGCAACGAATAGCTATCTTAAAACATGGCATGTCTATTGTTTTTGTTTTAAAAATGATATGAGATGCAAAAGATTTTAGTAGTTAACAGCGATGAAGATCTGTTGTCGCTCTTAAAAAGCTGGTTAAAAAAAAGAAGTTACCAAGTCAAGTACACAACCAGCAAAAAAGATGTTGTTCCGACACTTGAAAGTTTTGGAGCTGACCTCGCAATCGTTGATGTTGCGGAAAAAGAAGTAGTGGCCGACATCCGGGCCAATCTTTCAACAAATTCACTGCCTGTGCTCCTCATGACAGGCCATACTTCAAGAGGAGTTGCGGTAGACGTAGATGTGGATGATACGATAGAAAAACCTTTTGATCTTGTTTTATTGAAACACAAAGTTGAGAAGCTTCTCGGTAACGGTTTCCCAAAGTCATAAATGCAAAGACAAATTTTTTCTGTTGTCATGTTGACTTCAATTTACATTTACCTCCTATTTATTTATTAAAAAATACCTTTGAAGGAATCTGCATGCAGCTTGATGATTTCAAGATCGCTTCGGAAATTCACTGATGAAACCAAAAATTCTTACAAAATGAATGAGACAATTTTACCCCACACTGACCTGCAAAACATCGATGAAACTATGCTTTCGTCTCTGGAAGCCTTCAGCCAATATAGAAATGTGTCGGCAGAAAAGAAAGCTGAATTTTTGGAAGCAATCGCCATAGAGATCGAGTCCCTGGGTGATGAAGTCATTAACATTGCCAGCAGGGAAACAAATCTTCCGGAAGGCAGATTGACCGGTGAGAGAGGACGCACTTGCATGCAGCTTAGGCTGTTTGCTGATATGGTCAAAGAAGGAAGTTGGGTAGAGGCTTCTGTCGATACTGCTGATGCCGGGAGAAAACCGCTGCCAAAGGCTGATATAAGGAAAATGCTGATTCCCTTAGGTCCTGTTGTGGTTTTCGGATCCAGCAATTTTCCATTTGCATTTTCCACTGCAGGTGGAGATACCGCTTCGGCTCTCGCTACAGGTTGCAGTGTGGTCGTGAAGGCTCATCCTGGCCATTCGGAGACTTCAAAGCTGGTAGCCGGGGCAATCAGGAAAGCTATAGAAAAATGCAACATGCCCACCGGGGTTTTTCAGCACATCGACGCTTCGGGCTTTGGCGCTGAGAGTTTTGAAATTGGAAAGCAGTTAGTGCAGCATCCTGCGACCGCTGCAGTAGCATTTACAGGATCATTGTCGGGAGGGAAAGCGCTTTACGGGTATGCGCATGAAAGGCAGGTGCCCATTCCGGTATTTGCAGAAATGGGAAGCATCAACCCGGTCGTATTTCTTCCGGAAACTTTGAAGAAAAATCCGGATTCGCTGGCGAAGATGTACGCAGGATCTATCACGCTCGGTATGGGACAATTTTGCACCAACCCCGGATTGATGATTGCAATTGAAAGTGAGTCGCTGACGGCATTTCAGCAAAAGTTAGTTACGGAAATTTCAGCATTTCAATCTGCGAAAATGTTGCACGATGGCATTCAACAGAATTATACGGAAAAACTTAGAAAAGCCCTGGAGCAAAAAGGAGTCGATCTCATCACAGCGGCAAAGGAACAATCAAATGGCCCGGATTCTGATGCTTCTATTGCTTCGGTTAACGCAGATACATTTTTGAAAAACCCATTGCTGCGGGAAGAGATCTTTGGGCCCTTTTCTTTGATAGTAAAATGCCAAAATGAAGAAGAACTTAAGCAGGTTTGGTTGTCACTCCCAGGACAACTTACAACTTGTGTAATGGGTACGGACGAAGATTTTTTACAACATAAAGAGTTGATTAATTCAGCATTCCAACTGGCCGGAAGAATTATTTTCAACCAGGCGCCAACCGGCGTTGAGGTATGTGCAAGTATGATTCACGGCGGTCCTTACCCGGCGACCACTGATAGCCGGTTCACATCGGTGGGAACAACGGCTGCAAAACGATGGGTGCGTCCTCTTTGCTTTCAAAACTGTCCGGAATTTTTGTTACCTGCCGAATTGAAAAATGCCAATCCCAAAAAAATCTGGAGAATCGTTAACGAGAAAATGTACAACGGAGACGTGGCCTAATTTTTAGCGTCGGAGAATCTTTTTTATTTTGCCTGGCGTTGTGCGACCGAATTTGTAAGAGTACCAATCTCATCGACGGTAATTGAAATTTCATCGTCAATCATCAGGGAGAAATCATTAGGAGGAATCATTCCAGTTCCCGTCATTAGGTAGGCGCCATTCTCAAAGTCATATTCCCTGAATAAATATTCAACAAGTTCAGTGAAGTTTCTTTTCATCTTGTTCAATTGGATTGCGTTCTCAAAAATTGTCGTTCCATTTCTCCTGATGATTATTTTGATTTCTGTTTCCAAAGAAATAAAATGTTCGGGAACGTATAGAGATGGTCCAAGTGCAGCGCTGTTGTTATAAACTTTTGCCTGCGGGAGGTAGAGAGGATTTTCGCCTTCTATATCCCGGGAACTCATATCATTTCCTATTGTGTATCCTTGCACACTTCCCTTTGAATTTATAAAAAGTGTAAGCTCCGGCTCCGGCACGTTCCATTTCGAATCCTTGCGAATGAAGACTTGTTTTCCTGGCCCAACAACCCGATGAGGAAGCGCCTTAAAAAACAATTCCGGACGTTCAGCATTGTAAACCATACTGTAGAAATCTGCTCCGCCGGCATTTTTTGATTCTTCCATCCGTGCATCGCGGCTTCTTAAATAGGTAACCCCGGCCGCCCAAACTTCCTGGCTGCCAATCGGAGCCTGGATTGAATCTTTCCATGATTCACCAGCAACTTCCTGCTTTCCACTTACACTCTCTTTTAAATAGGCAAATAGATTTTCCCGGTTGACAAGTGCATCCCATTCTTCCTCAATCAAAAAAATTTTACTGTCGTCGGTAACATAAATACCCGCTAATGTTTTATATACGTTCATCTCAAAAATTTACCAGTTTTTAACTTCATCGAGGTCCACCTGCAATAATTGTTTTGCCAATTCTTTCAGCTCCGGATAATTGCCTGTAAGGTGAATAATTGCCTGGTGATAACGCTCCGATTCTCCGGGCTTTAACTCTATCGCAGGTGATGAAGATTCA
>JBBSPT010000310.1:0-3973 GCA_038258515.1 Chitinophagales bacterium
ACAACTTGCAGAATATTGAACCATACGATAATTGGCAGTACATCTACTCAGTTGAGCAGGATGAGCAATCGCCCTTTTACGGAAGGCAATACAGCGAATTTGCTTTTACAAAAACGGTTTACAATTATTATATTCATCCACTCTGGGATGACTTCGGAAGCACTACTCTCTACATGAAAGTGTTGATGGCCGATTACCAGGAGCAGTACGCCATCATTGAATTGATTGGCGAATGGAACGATGCGATATACAATGACATCATGACTTTAAAGCGCGATGTGATAGACCTGTTTTTGAGAGAAGGAATTAAAAAATTTATTTTAATTGCAGAGAACGTGCTCAATTTCCATAGCAGCGATGACAGCTATTATGAGGAATGGTATGATGATGTGGCAGATGACCAGGGATGGATTGTTTGTCTAAACATGCCGGAACCAACACAGCATGATTTCAAAAAAGCCCGCCTGAATAACTATATAGAATTAATCAATTTTCCTCAATGGCGAACGATGAAACCAGACCTTCTTTTTAATCAGATCGACAACGTCTTGTTGAGGCGACTCAATTTTTAGATTTCCTGTTTCTTTTCCTGTTGAAATTTATTTTTAAAGAATCATTTTAGGAGTTACTGTAGTATTTTTGTCTATCTGACATTTTATAACTCCCTGTATTTATGACCTGGAAACATTTATTCACCTCTTCAATAGGAAAAAAAATTGTCATGTCGCTGACTGGTCTTTTTCTTATCATCTATCTTATCATTCATGCTTCAGTTAATGCGATGATATTTTACAACGACAATGGTGAGACGTTCAATAGAGCAGCATACTTTATGGCTCACAATTTTTTTATCCGCTTCCTGGAGATTGGATTGTTTGCCGGGTTTCTCATTCACATTATCCAGGGACTCGTCCTTTGGACACAAAACAGGGCAGCAAGAAAAATCAGTTATAATAAAAGAGACTTGCCTGGCAAGATAAAATGGTATAGCTGGCGAATGGGTATTCTTGGCTCACTTCTTCTACTATTTCTTGTTATGCATTTGTCTCATTTTTGGGCAGGCACTAAAAATGAAATGTACTTCAGCGGTCCGCAGGTAAATCTTTACAACGAAATGAAAGAAATTTTTACGAACCCTTTTCTGTTTACGTTGTATATGTTGGGGCTGGCATCACTGTTGTTTCATCTGTTGCAGGGTTTTCAAAGTGCTTTCCAAACGCTTGGCATAAACCACCGCAGATGGACGCCAATAGTTAAAGGGATAGGTGTCTTTTATTCATATGTAATTTGTATCCTTTTTGCATTCATGCCGATTGCTTTTATGGCAGGCTGGCTTAAATAATTTGTTTGAAACTGCGAGTTTCTTTTCGAAAAAAATAACACCCACGTATGTCATTAGACGCTAAAATTCCCCAAGGTGAACTTGATCAAAAATGGACCGGATACAAGAGCCATGCAAAGTTGGTAAGCCCAGCAAATAAACGCCGGCTGGAGGTGATTGTGATAGGAACCGGGCTTGCAGGAGCATCTGCTGCGGCATCTTTGGGAGAACTTGGATATAAGGTAAAAACATTTTGTTTCCAGGACAGTCCAAGAAGAGCGCACTCAATTGCAGCGCAGGGCGGCATTAATGCTGCAAAAAATTATCAGAATGATGGTGATTCGGTTTTCAGGCTCTTTTATGAGACAGTCAAGGGCGGTGATTATCGTTCACGTGAAGCAAATGTTTACCGGCTTGCAGAAGTGAGCGCAAGCATCATCGATCAGTGTGTTGCGCAGGGCGTTCCATTTGCCCGCGAATACGGCGGACTGTTAAGTAACCGTTCCTTTGGTGGAACACAAGTTCAGCGCACATTCTACGCGGCAGGACAAACGGGTCAGCAATTGTTGCTTGGAGCTTACGGCGCTTTGGAAAGACAGATTGCTCTCGGAAATGTTACTATGTTCTCACGTCATGAAATGCTGGACATCGTAAAGATCGATGGCAAGGCGAGGGGTATTATAGCAAGGAACTTAATTACTGGAAAATTGGAAAGACATTTTGGTCATGCTGTGCTGATTTGTTCGGGTGGCTATGGCAATGTTTTTTACCTGAGCACAAATGCGATGGGGAGCAATGCAACAGCGGCCTGGAAGGCGCACAAGAAAGGTGCGTGGTTTGCCAATCCATGCTTCACCCAAATTCATCCAACGTGCATTCCCGTTAGTGGCGATCATCAGAGTAAGCTTACGTTGATGAGCGAAAGCCTTAGGAATGATGGAAGAATATGGGTGCCCAAAAATAAAGATGATAAACGGCGTGGCGTAGAAATTCCGGAAGCTGAACGGGATTATTACCTCGAAAGGCGTTATCCCGCATTTGGAAATTTAGTTCCGCGCGACGTTGCCTCCCGGGCTGCAAAAGAAAGATGCGATGCTGGATTTGGAGTTGGCACGACGAAAATGGCTGTTTACCTGGATTTTGCAGACGCTATTATGAGGTATGGGAAAGTGGAACTCGGAAAAAGGGGCTTGCTTGAGGACAACAACGATTCTATAATCAGTCTTGGGAAAGAAGTGATCGCAGAGAAGTACGGAAACCTTTTTGAGATGTATGAAAAGATTACCGGCGAGAATCCCTATAACGTGCCAATGCGGATATATCCTGCAGTGCACTACACTATGGGAGGACTTTGGGTAGATTATGAATTGATGACTACAGTGCCAGGTTTGTATTCTTTAGGCGAAGCAAATTTCAGTGATCATGGTGCAAACAGGTTAGGAGCATCGGCTTTGATGCAGGGCCTTGCGGATGGCTATTTTGTGATTCCATATACATTGGGAAATTACCTGGCAGATGAAATTCGCACTCCACCGATTCCACTTACGGATCCTGCATTTGAAGAAGCGGAAAATGGAGTCAGGGAAAGACTTGAAAAATTCATTAATATAAAGGGAAGTGAATCAGTAGAAAGTTTTCACAAGCGCCTTGGCAAAATCATGTGGGAACGATGTGGGATGGGCAGAAATGCTGAAGGCCTTAGAAAGGGTATCGAAGAAATAAAGCAGCTCAAAACAGATTTTTGGGCGAACGTGAAAATAAATGGATCCACGGACGAATTAAATCCGGACCTGGAAAAGGCCGGTAGGGTAGCGGACTTCATTGAGCTTGGAGAATTGATGTGTATGGATGCATTGAATCGTAACGAAAGCTGCGGTGGACACTTCAGGGAGGAGATGCAGACTGCGGAGGGCGAAGCGCTCCGTGACGATGAGCATTTTACCTATGTGGCTGCGTGGGAGTTTACGGGCCATGGTGAAGAATTAAATAAAGAGCCATTGGATTTTGAAGTTGCAAAACCCAGTCAAAGAAGTTATAAATAAAAGATAGCAACTAAAAATATTTAAACGTAGAACATTATTAAGTATGGAACACTACATGATGAATTTGACGTTGAAAGTCTGGAGGCAAAAAAATGCCCAATCTAAGGGAGCCTTTGTAACCTATGAGGTAAAAGATATTTCTTCTGAAATGTCATTTCTTGAAATGTTTGATGTGCTAAATGAACGTTTGGTGCATGAAGGCGCAGACCCGATTGCCTTCGACAACGATTGTCGCGAGGGCATCTGTGGCTCCTGCAGCATGTACGTTGACGGAAGAGCTCATGGTCCCTGGCAAAAAAATACGGTTTGCCAATTACACATGCGTGCTTATCATGATGGTGATACCATTGTCATCGAACCATGGCGGGTCACCGCATTTCCTGTTATAAAAGATTTAATGGTTGACAGAAGTGCTTTCGATAGAATAATAGAGGCTGGCGGGTTTATTTCCATCAACACCGGTAATGCACCGGATGCTAATTCAATACTGGTGGATAGGGCAAAAGCAGATGAGGCTTTTGATTCTGCAGCGTGTATTGGATGCGGTGCATGCGTGGCTGCTTGCCCTAATGGTTCGCCTGTGTTATTCGTAGGCGCTAAAGTTTCTCAA
>JBBSPT010000311.1:0-3967 GCA_038258515.1 Chitinophagales bacterium
AGTTTTTTCCATGCTTCAGTGAAATCAAATTTATATCCTGCCAGCCTGTCTACGGCTAAAACAGCCATAAAAGGAAAACACAATTGCGGTATCACTAATCCCATCGTGGGTGCTCTGAATTTGTTATAGAATGGGAGATAGTCAAAAAGAAGATAGTTGATCTCTTTGAAATTAACGCCCCACGCAAGTATGATGCCCACAAGGCTTGCAGCAATAATCCACCATTTGTGCCACGATTTTACATACAGCAGTCCGAAGATGAAGAGAAAACAAATGATCGCTCCAAGATAAACAGGTCCTGATGTTACCGGCTGCTGTCCCCAATAGGAATATGCATCTGCATACTGTAGCGCATTTTCTTCCGGCACTCCGAGTTCAGAAAATTTTTCGACAAATTTTGATGTAGTGTTGTACTCCTGCCCTCCGTTGCTTCCACCGTACAAGCCAGGTAAAATAAATGTGAGTGTCTCTGGAATTCCGAGACTGTAATTGAATGCATAATCCTTGTCCAGTCCACCTTTCGTCTTGTTTTTGTCCTGACCCGGTAGGTTTAATTCTGATCTTCCGCCGCGCATACTTTCCTTTGCATATTCATAGGTTGGCATCATTGTAACTGCATTGCAGGCCAGCCCGAGAATACCGGCGAGAAGGCCAAGGCCGGCACTTTTAAAACCCGCAGATAATTGATGCTCTTTATAACTATTTACGAGAAAAGCGATCGTCATTATTCCCGCAATGATTAAAGTGTAATAAACAATTTGCGGATGATTTTGACCAATGAGCAGCGTTGCAAAAAAACTTGTGACAGCAAAACCTGACCAATATTTTTTTTGAAAAAGCAACAGTAATCCAGCCAGCACAGCAGGCATATATCCAATAGAAAACATTTGGCTGTCATGGCCGACTGCTACAATGATCGGGTTAAAAGTGGAGTAGGCGTATGCGAGTCCTCCCATAATACTCACCCACGGACTCGCGCCTGCCACGACGCATAAAAAATAAAAACAAATACTTGCCAGAAAGAAGAAACTGATCGCTTTCGGTAATCCCAATTTTATCACATTGTCGAGATAGCCCACCTGCATCTTGGTTCGCGAATCGAAAGCAATCTGGTATGCGGGCATGCCGCTAAACATGCTGTTGGTCCATAGAGGATAGTAACCATATTTTTCATGAAACTGCATTGATTGCTGGCTCATTCCGCGCCAGCCCTGAATATCATGTTGTGATATCACCTTTCCCTCCAGCGCCGGTTTGCAGTACACTACAGAAACGACCAGGAAGATGACAACCGCAACAATGTGAGGCAGGATTTTTTTAAAATTAAAATTCCTCATAAACAACTTTTTCTATGAAAAGGCAAAGTAAAAGTTTTATGGTAAAGGGCTCAAATAAAGTTTATGGTGGTGCCGGTAAAGAAAGCAGGTTGTTAAACGTTCATAAAATTAGTCAGGCTGCATGTTCATTTATACATGTTCAATTACCTAACTTAGTTTTTTTCGTTAAAAAATTTTATGGCCTTAAGCAGAATTTGGGCGGCATTTATCATTGTTTCAATTTTGGCGGCAAGCTTCCAAAGCGTGTTGATGAAAGACCGGACGGATATATTCAATCGAATGGTTATTGGAAATTCCGGCGACACTACGCATACAAAGAAGCTTGACTCTAATTCCGTTTCTCCGTCAATTGTGCAAAGGTTGAATGCTGCAGGGGAATACACTGACGGAAGTATTACATATTTAAAGACGGCCGATGGTGCATATATTTCTTATTATGAACAAAAAGCGGACGGCATCATTGCCACAACCAAAACAGCAGTCGATATTTCTATTAACCTGATCGGAATAATGGCTTTATTCATGGGCTTCATGAGCATCGCTGAAAGAGCTGGTGGCATCAGGCTTTTATCAAAAATTATCGGTCCTTTTTTCTCTAAACTCTTTCCGGAATTACCCAGGAATCATCCTGCCATGGGACACATGGTGATGAATTTTTCTGCCAATTTACTTGGGCTTGATAATGCAGCGACGCCTTTTGGCATCAAAGCAATGGAAAGTTTGCAGGAATTAAATTCCAGTAAGGACGTTGCATCCAATTCACAGATTATGTTTTTATGCCTTCACGCTTCCGGCCTAACCCTTATTCCTGTGAGCATTATCGCGGTCAGAGCTTCTTTAAATGCAGTGAACCCAACAGATATTTTTATTCCCTGCATGATTTCCACTTTCATGGCAACGATGGCAGCAATGATCATTGTCTCTTTCAAACAAAAAATAAATGTGTTCCAACCCGTGATTTTGTTATGGGTTCTCAGCATCGCTGCAATCTTTTCAGCTCTGGTTATTTATTTGAAAACGTTGAGTTTTGAAGGTGTGCAAAGTTTTTCCGGAATTCTTAGCAACGGACTTATTCTTTCGATTTTTTTCCTGATCATTCTTGGAGCGCTTTATAAGAAGATCAACATTTTTGATGCTTTCGTGGACGGGGCAAAGGGCGGGTTTGAAACTGCGGTTCGTATTATTCCTTACCTCGTTGGAATGTTAGTTGCTATAAGCATGTTGCGAACCAGTGGCACTTTTGATGTCCTCATAGCCGGTATGAAAAACTTCTTTTTGTTCCTCGGCACCGATACGCGTTTTATCGAAGGATTACCGACAGCGTTTATAAGACCATTGAGTGGAAGCGGTGCGAGGGGAATGATGATTGACACCATAAAAGCTTACGGTCCGGAATCATTTGCAGGGCGGCTTTCATCAATACTTCAGGGATCCTCAGACACTACGTTTTATGTCGTTGCTGTTTATTTTGGCGCTGTTTCAATTAGAAATACCCGTTATTCAATTGGAGCAATGTTGCTAGCTGATCTCGTTGGAATAGTTACTTCAATCTTACTATGTTACTTATTTTTTGGAGATAGTGTATGAGAACAAGTCATCGTCATAATCTCCCGGTGTTACTGTTTCTAAGAGGGGAAATTATTTTTTTCGTTTTCTCTCAATCGCTACAGAATCTGTTTTCTCTGCGATGGCCGAGTCCTGTTTTTCTTCCGACGAAAGATTTTCACTACTCGCTGCGCCCTTGTCTTCATCATCCATGATTGAAGATGCTTCAAAAATTTCAGCCATCTTTTTTGAATCATAAATGGCTCGGTTGTACTTATTCCCCAGCACGATAATCGTTACGGAATCTTGTATCATTCTTATCAAAACTGTATTGCTGCCATGCCACCAGCCATTGTGGTAAATGATCTTCTTTCCATCCGGATAGACGTTCATCCTCCATCCATAACCATAATTCCTGATGCCCGGTTTCTCATTGCTGTAAGGAGTGAAGGCGGCATCAAGAGTTTCTTTGGAAAAAAGCTCGTATGTGTATAGGGCCTGGTCCCATTTCAAAAGATCTTCCGGAGTGCTGTAAATATTTTTATCGCCGAACCCGGAATCTAAAAATGTAAGCGGCTCCTGCCTTCCCCGCCAATCGTAGGATGGCATTGCAGTGGCGCTGTCTGACATGTTGAACACATAGGTATCTTTCATACGGAGAGGAGTGAAAAAGTTTTGCTGAAGAAACTGATCGTAGCTCTCGCCTGATGCTTTTTCAACGATCAACCCCAACAAGGCGTAGTTAGTATTGCAATAGGTGAAATGCTTTCCTGGCGTAGCCTGTAGCGGTGGATTGAACTTTATAATGTAATTAAGCATATCCTCATTAGAGCAATATTGATGCGTATCCCAGCCAAGATCCTGCATGAAGTAAATATAATTAGGAAGGCCGCTGCGATGGCTCAGCAGCATTTTTATTGTGATGCTATCGTAAGGAAATTTGGGAAAATATTTCTTTAAATTATCGTCCAGGTCAATTTTGCCGAGCTCATGTAACTTCAATACGGCCATTGCCGTGAATGTTTTGGAAACTGATGCAAGGTGAAAAGCACTGTGTTTTGTAAGAGGATTTTTTTTCCGGAGAT